>JALDAF010000010.1 GCA_022729315.1 Candidatus Nanohalalkaliarchaeum halalkaliphilum
GAGGAGCACGAAGAGCTGGTGTTGAAAGCGGTGCGGAACGATCCGGACGAACTCGTGGAGATCCGGTTCGAAGACCTGGATCTTGTCTCGGTCGCCCAGCTCGTTGACAGGGCAGATCTCAAGGTGCGCGGCCACGAGGTCGACATCCACGAAGCCATCGAGCAGGACCCGTCCATCGTGGAGGAGGGGCTGACGGTGATCGAACGTGAACGAGAATGCCCGGCCGGCTATATCGACGTGTTCGCCCGTGACCAGGACGACAACTACGTGGTCATCGAGGTGAAGCGGAACCCGGATTACAACACGGTCCTGCAACTGCAGCGGTACGTGGACGAGATCACGGACGAGTTCGCCGGTACGATCCGCGGCATCCTCGTCGCCCCCAAGATGACGGACAACGTTCTCGACTATCTTGAAGATCGTGGCCTCGAATTCGTGGAGGTGGCGATGGAGGATGTGATCGCCTCGTATGAAGCACTGGATCAGTCACAGAAAGAACTGAGCGACTTCGCTGCGGACTACGCGGTCGACCGGTAACCTGATCGATCAGAATACGAGGGTTATGCACGTCGACGTCGCTGTTCCAGCATCTTTTCAACACCACGGTAGTTGTCCCGCACGTCTGACCTGGATCGTGGTGACTCCAGGATATCATACACATCGTCCAGCGCGTCGAACAGGTACAGGCCGTTCCCGAAGCTGCGGCTGATGATCGTCTCCTTCGTGTCCGGATGGTTGAACCGGTAGTCGTTCCGGTTCTTCCGCTTCACGGAGACACCGTCATCGTAGAGCTGGTCGATACCGCGCTCCACACTCGTGATGCCTTCCTCCCGTTGAATACTGCGTATATGGTTGTCTACGTTACTCTTCTTCCGGGCCTTGCTGCTGTCCCGCTTCGGCGATTTCGGATACCGGTTCCGCTGCTTCCGCAGGATATCCTCAACAGCCCGGTAGTTCCGCCGGATGTTCGACGAGGTCCGTGGCCCGTCCAGGTACGTGCTGACATCGTCCAGCTTATCGAACAGCCGGTGCCCGGCCGTGAAACTTGTTGTCACCAATCGCTGCCCGGCATCCGGGTGCCGGAACCGGTAGTCGTTCCGATTGTTCCGTTTGACGGTGATGCCTTGATCGTAGAGCCGCTCAATCAACCGGTCAACGTACTGGCCGCCGCCTTCCTCACGCTTGATCTTCTTCACATGCTTGTGCGCATTACTCTTCTTCCGTGCCGTCTCCGGGTCCATACCTGTACCACTACCAGCGACAAACCTTTTATATAGGCGGGGATCGTGGTGAAAGAGACGTTAGAGAGGAAAAAGAAAAAAGATGAGCGGCGGTTCCGCCATGGACAGGGGTTACAGCTGGTCCCTGACCTGCAGCACGTTCTCAACACTGGTCAGCTCATCGAACGAGACATCATCCCGTTCATCCCAGTCGAACTCGCCGTGAAGTAACCGTTTGATCTCCTGTGCCTCACCCTGCTCGTCCCGGCCGATCGCCTCAATGCTGCTCGTGTAGAACCGACCTTTTTCAGAATCCTGTGCTGCGTTAAGTGCCTCTGCAGCAACACGTTCCGCCTCTGTTTCCAGGAATCCTGCCACGACAACACCGTACTCCGGTGTGACACGGCCTTCGGGTACGAGGTCCTCGTACGCATGTGCAAGCTCGGCGCTCACATAATCGCCAGCATCATGCCCCATCTGATCAATCATGCTCGTGTACTCGTTCAGATGCGGCTGAACGCTCTGCAGGTCGGGAAGATAGTCCTGTGCAACATCACTGCCGTCGATCGACTCCTGCAGCTTGTCCTGCAACAGGTACCCTGTCCAGCCCGCAGCATGTTCATGGGATGCTGCCGCGCCAAGCGCTTCCGCAAGATCATACTCTGCACTATCCTCTGTCATAGTACGTGCCTATACGTACTCGACATTCAAAAACGTACGTATAACGCCGTGATGGCAGGGTTATCCTGGGAAGGAGAAAAAGGAGGCCAATTGGAGATGGCTACGGTTGTTCGGTCCGCTCCAGTTTTCCCTCAACTTCGTGCTCCAGCTCCTCCAGCGCCTCCTCAACGACGTGCATGTCCGCGGCCCGGTACCGCCGCACCGCAGCCAGGGCAAGTACGTACCCGACAACCGCAGCCGCCACCGCGATGATCAGGTTGCCAACGAGCAGGAACAGGAGGATGGTCTCCGGATCCGTTACCAGTGCGATATCACGCGTGACCACGATACTGCCGAGGTTGATGCTTGCGATATACACGAGCGGCTTCACGATAGGGTTCATCACCGCCACACTGGACAGTAACGCCAGTCGGCTTACACTCTCCACGTACCGGATCAGCGCGGCGAACACCAGGAACCCAGTTCCCAGCGTCGGCAGTGCCGTGATGAAGATGCCGACAGCGAAGCTTCCAGCGATCTCCCGTTCCGTCCGCTCCTCATGGAACGCTTTCCGCAGCTCTTCCAGCACCCGTTCATAATACCCGTTCACATGCCCCAGCATGATCTCTCCCGTATCCACACTGTGCACACCACACTTAAATACCGCGTGTGAAGTGGGTCCGGTACAAATCCTTTTCAATCACGGCTCTAAACTACGTCGTAATGCCTACGGGTGGTGACGACCAGGTCTATTACGTGATCAGCGATCTGCATATCGGTGGAGACGAGCAGCTTGAGGAGGTACCGTTCCTGGATGAGCTCCTGTCATTCCTGCAGCGGCTTGAACAGACCGACGAAGATGCCGAGCTGGTGATCAACGGAGACATGTTCGGTCTCTGGGAGTTCACCGATCTGGAGGGTATTGAGAAGTTCGATGCACTGGAGGAGACGTACCCGGAACTGTTTGAGCAGCTGCGGCGAACCGGGGAGAACATCTCTATCACGCTGCTTCCCGGGAACCACGACCATGAACTGGTTGCCTACGACGCGTACCGGGAGCGGCTCGCCGCGTACAACGTGGACCTGGTCACGGACCCGTCGATCACGCGGCCGGTCGGTGACCGCACCATCCATTTCGAGCACGGTAACCAGCAGGACCCGAACAACAGGATCGAGGACTGGGGGAGCCCGCACGCCACTCCGCTCGGATACTTCTATAATACCATGGTCACGAGCCGGGCCGGTCAGGTATCGGACCGCGGCCGCTACAACTGGATGAAGGATGTGCAGGCCGTGACCCCGACAGAATGGATGCCGTACTGGATGGCCTCCAAATACTTCTACCGCGAGATGAATCCGCTGCTCCGGTACGCGCTCCTCCCGTTCCTCCTCCTGTTCAACGTGTCAGCGATCCTTGCACTCCTGGTGGGACTGGACTACGTCGGCCTCTGGTCGACCCCGGTCAATACGATCACCGCGTTCATCGGCCAGTTCGGCATCGCCGGCACCGTGGTCAACTACCTGCTCACGTACACCGCCACCGTCACCGGACTGCTGATACTGCTCGCCGGTATCCCGCTATACTTTATCCGGCGCGACATCCGGAAGACCGTCCACCGGTTCGGCCTGCTTGAAACAGACCTGACCGTGGACCCGGATGAACCGTACAGAGCCGCGGCACAGGAGATATTCGAGGATTCCCCGGAGACCGTTATCTTCTGCTACGGTCACACCCACCGCCCCGGCGTACAGGATGTGGACGGCCGCCTCCTCGTCAATACCGGGACCTGGCTGAAACGCCTCCACCGCCGTGACGGTGTCACCGGACTCCTCCCGCCCGTCTTCTACCCGTCATACCAGCTCTGCACGGTCCGCATCGCATCCGAGGACGATGGCATCGCCGTCGAATACGAGGAGATCGACAAACCCAGTCCACACGCGGAAGAACTCACCCTCACCGAACGCCTCCTCACCCTCGGCCGCGCACCCGACCCAACACTCCCCGACCGCACCGTTATCTCCAGGGATACCGGACAGTAACCTGCCTCCACGCTGTCACATATCCCTCCCTCTCCGGTAGAACAATGACGAGGACGCCACGACACATCTTTCCGCCATAACACTGTGTCCGCTGCGAATCCGCGGGTGGCCCCATCTCCCAGCAGTAACGGTTGGAAGAAAAGCAATACTGTTTCGTAATATGCCGCCGGAACTGATGATGGCGTAGTATCTGCGCGTAAGTACCGTTCGGCATTCCTCGCATCCGCTGTTCGTTAGTGTAGGGCTGTCTCTCCGAGACCCTGAACGTAGTCGATCACAACGTCCAGGACGGTTACCGCCATGATCGGCATCCCTAGCAGTGGTCGTGCTGCGGATAACCCCGTCCAACAGACTAAAACGGCTGACCTTCGTAGGCGTAACTGTCGCTGCTGTTACTCGCTCCTATCTATCTCCTGTGCGAGCGCTCCGATCTGTTCCTCGAGTCGGTCATAGGCGCTGGTAAGACGGTCGAGGCGTTCCTGATGGTCTGTGGCGATGGCAGTGTTGTCCCGGGCGATCTGTTCCATGACGCTGTCGTGATCAGTGTCCGTAACGGTGTCGTACGCGGTTCGGACAGCTTCCAGTTTCTCCGGGAGTACGGCCTGTTCCCGGGCGAACGTGTAGGTATCGGTACCTGTGTCGCGTTCTGTCTCCTGCATGATCTGGTCAACGGCATCGTGTGCCGTCCGGACCGCCGCGAGCGCGTCTTCGACGGCACTGACAGACGCTCCCCAGGTCAGGTCGTACGAATCCTCCGGTTCTACACCGTGGCTCTCCAGGTGGTCTGCGAATGCGATGTGTGGGCCTAACAGCGCCGTGAGCCGGTCGGTCTCGGTCTGGAAGTCATCGTAGGCCGCGATGAGTGCAGAGTCCGCATAGTTCCGGGCGGCCGCATCCTTATCGCTTTCCACGAGAATGTATTCCTGGAGATACCGGTCCTCCTCGTAACGCGCAAGGGTAGTGGCAACCCGGTCCAGCGTGTCCCGTGCCTCTGCAGCGTAGCGCACGTATTTCGCTGCATCACCAGATTCCCACGCCCCGCCCATCAAGCTGCTAAGACGCCGTGCCCGACGAAACTCTGCAGGAACCGTATCCATAACATGCTTGCGCAACGCAGTCTTGCTGTCCACTGCATCCATCCAATAAATATCCTTATTCACCCATTCACCCCCCTCATACTGCCTCATAGCTACCAAACAATAACTACAAAAAACATATTAGCGTTTTGGTTACGGCAGGAACGCTGCACCCATCTAACGGAAAGAACCTCCTCACGCGAAGAGAAACCGGAGTATGGAAGGATCAAACAACCCACGCACCTGAACAACCTACAACTCTGACCTCCATCATTATGAGAACGCCTGGAGCAGGATTTGAACCTGCGAGGGCTCGCGCCCACCGGTTCTCAAGACCGGCGCGATGGGCCAGACTCCGCCATCCAGGCTTGTGAATGGTCGGATGGCGCGAAAATCCCAAAGATTTTCTTTGACCGGATGAACTCGCTGAGTTCACCGCGATCCGCCATCCAGGCTTAAGTAGAGTTTACCAGTGAAGATTTATAGGTGATGTGCAGTACAGGGGATTGGTACGGTTCTCCAAAAAGGTTAATTAGCTGGCGTGTTCTGGATGAGTGTATGGATGAGGAAGAGGAACGACGGTACGTGATTGATGAGCAGGTGACGGATGACGGGCCGGGGTCTGATCGTAACTATGTCTCGAAAGTTGGCGGGTTGTTGAGTGATGTTGGGGAATGGGTTAAGGACGCCCAGGAGTACATGGTGAAGGCAGAGGAACAGCTATCGGAGAGAATGGGGTTGCCGGAGGGTGTTCCGTTGTATCAGATGCGTGCCGATCTCGTTGAGAAACAGGATATGACGTACGATGAAGAGAAGGATGCAATTATATACACGTTGAGTGAAGACTCAACGACAGTGCAGTCACTGGAGATTTCGTCACGTGAGTATCTTAGGCACATGTCAGCAACTGATCGCCGGGAAATGAATAGTTATGAACGAACGGAGCGGACAAAGGACGAGCAGAGTCTGATGGTTGCCACAGCGATCGCTAATGCGCTGGAGGACTACAACACGGACCACGTAATTATCAGAACAGATCATGGATGGGAGAGAGACATTGAAACAGGGAGTCAAGCGGAGACACTCAATGAGGCATATAGCGATGCCGAACACTATATCCGGACATACGATAAGCGAAAACAGTGACGTATCCTGCGGGTTATCGAGCCATATAATCACTGAGAATCTGTTCGTGATCAAACCCGAGCTCAGCTGGGAGGTCGTCCAGCGGCACCCATTGCGCGTCTTTCGCGTCCGTTTCCGGGGTCAGTGGCTGGTCGGGGTCGGTCGGTGTGGCGGTGTAGACGATAGAGATGATGGGGCCGCGCGGGTCCCGTCCTGGTTCGTCGTAGATCCCGTGTAATGCGTTGAGTGCCACGTCCAGACCGGTCTCCTCCTGGGCTTCGCGGACTGCGGCATCCTCCACCTGTTCGCCGTGTTCGACGTGGCCGCCGGGGAGACACCAGCAATCCTTGAACGGTTCAAATTTCCGTTTGATCAGCACGATCCTGTTGTCGTGTTCGATGATGAGGTCGGCGGCGACCCGGTTCTGTGGCCGGCTTTCAACGGGGCGTTCCGTCATGTGCAGTAATAACGGCTGCATCATTTATCAAATGTGCTGGACGTACACGACAAATTGTTCTCTATATATGAACACTCATGTGGTCGCAGGGGGGTACACTGCTCCAACAGTGTTCACGGGGGAACCGCTGTATTCACCAGCGTTTCGGGTACACGTCGTTTCCCATGAAGACCCGGTCCAGTTCGGCGACGGTGTCGGTGTGGGTAAGCATGCCGTTGGTATGGGTCTGTGCGTGACCGGTGGCGACCAGTTCGCCTTTCAGTGTGAGGATGGCGATGAGGTCGCCTTTCTCGATCCCCTGCTGGAGCTTGGCGATGCCGCCGCCCCCCAGGTTGGCGCCGTGGGTGAGCGCGGCAACGGCCGAATCCTTGACCACGACCTTGGGTAGGTGGCGGACTCCGGCCTCGATGGGGAGCGCCATATCATCTAGTGTATGTTCGTCTCCGTTCCGCCAGTATTCGTATTCGTCCACCACGTCTTGCAGTGTGTGTGATTCGGATTCTGTAAATACTCCTACCTGTGTTCTCCGGAGTTCTTCCATCACGCCATCCCGGGTACCGAGTGCGTCACCGAACTGTTCGCAGAACGTGCGGACGTAAAACCCTTTCTCGCAGCCGACGCGGAACAGTACCTGTTTGCCGTTTTCGGATACTTCAAGCACGTCCAGATAGTAGATCTGACGTTCGCGCTCCTGCTGCTTGACAGCGCTCATATCCGGCGGGGTCTGTGTCACCGCGCCGACAAACTCGTCCGCGGCCTCCTCAACATCGAACCGTGACACGGGATCGTCCAGGGCCATGATACAGACGTATTCCTTGTCCGCCTGGCTGAGCGGGCCCATGATACGGGTGCCGCGATTCAGTCCGACCGGGAGGACGCCGGTGACGTGCGGATCCAGTGTGCCGGAGTGTCCGGTTTTCTCCCGGTCCAGGCTTTTTTTGGTCCAGGCCGAGACCTGGTTAGAGGTCGGTCCGTTCGGCTTGTCCACCAGCACCACTCCGTTCTCCAGTAGCTCCTGTGTGCTGCGGTGTTCCGGCCGCTGCCCGAAATCCCAGTCCGTCTCGGCGTCGTCCCGGACCTCCCAGTCCGCGTCCTGCACCTGTTCTGAGGGTAACATGCTGTAAACAGAAGTGGACTGCAGTTTTAAGAGGGTACACCCGAGAAACGTCCGTGGTTCACTGGATACCGAGCAGCCGCCCGAATATCAGGGAGAACGGGAGGATGAACAGGAAGTAGGTTCCGAACCATCCCAGTGTATCTCCGATCAACGGCAGGGTGAACGGGAGGTGCAGTATGACCGCGGAGAGCCGGATCGTCTGCGCGTTTTCGAGGCTTATAGCGCGGATGCTCCACGTCAGATCCTCCATCACGACGCCATCACCGACCGCGTATTCCGTGTCGTCCATGACCACGACCGGTTCGCCATCCGTCTGGTTCACAACGGTCAGGTCCAGTTCGTATCCGTTATGTTCCAGTGTCCCGGTGTACGTCCCGTCAGTCTGCGGTGTCAGGTCCACGATAGGTGTGAAGGTGACGTACATCCAGGGGAGGACGATGAAGAATATGACCATGGAGACCAGCATCGGTTTCATCTGGCTGGCGAACATGTCTTTCTGCAGTGCCATCATCTCCTGCATGTGTTCGCCGGTTGCATCCGGGTCGTTGTCCTTCTTGGCCTTCTTCATCTTCTTGTTCAGGTCTTTCCGTCGGGTCTTCACCTCCTCATACTTGTCCATGTCCATCAGGAAGTACTTGAGCACCATCAGCATCGCGGACAGGCCGACAGAAATCACTGCCACCGTGAGCAGAGCACCGGTATGTGGACCGCCCAGGGTCAGCAACGGCTTTAACAACGGGTCGAACGTGTATGGGAACAGCGGTTCAACCAGCCGCAGAAACATGTCGATCATGAAATTATAATCGGCCATCGTCCCTAACACCCACTGCCCATGATAGCTTTAAACAGTTTCCCCGCGCCAGCAATCGATCTGGCGGTGATCTCAGAGGGGGTGGTCTTTGGACCACCCCAGCGGAGCGTGCCGCCTTCGTGTCACAGCGAATGCAATTCACTGTTCGAGCATACGTTCCGTAGGAACGATGTGAGTTGAAGGCGTTAGCCTTCCATCTTGCCCATGAATTTCCGGAAGGCGGGGTGCATGTCCTCCATGTGTTTCTGGGCGAGTTCCTCGTACAGTTTGTACGCGATCATGACGGCGAGCAGGATTCCGGTTCCCGTACCGTATGCGTTGGTCCAGTTCGCGACTGCTGCGAGGAGTCCGACGAATGCTCCGCCGAGCACGGCGAGTGGGGGGATGTACCGGTTGAGGATGCGTTCGATGACGCGGATGTCCTTCCGGTGTCCTGGAATCTTCATGCCGATGCTGGAGATCTGCTGTGCGACGCTTTTCGGATCCTGGCTGGATGTCCGCATCCAGAAGATGGAGAAGATGGCGGACATGACCACGTAGAACGTGGTGTATACCGTTACCTGGAGGAACTCGGTTGCGCTGACCTGGATGCCTTCACCGACGAACGAGCTGAGGATGCCGGTGATGAACCCGGTTGGTGCGCTGAAGTAGTACAGTAACGTGTTCGCCGGGTAGTTTTCAGTACCGTCATATGTTGGGCTGATGATCTCGAAGCCGGCGATGGACAGTTCCACGCCCCGGCCCGCCATGGCTGATCCCATCAGCTGGAAGTTGGCAAGTAGTGCACCGACGAAGATAACCGGGATAACGTTGGTATATACGAACTTGAGCGGCCATTTCTGCCCGAACCCGCGGACGTTTCCGAATGTGAGCGGGATCTCCACGCGCATCGCCTGTGCGTAGACCGCGACCGCGAATACCAGTATAGTGAATATGAGGCCGATAATCTCCGGTGTGATCGTTGACACGTCCCACAGTCCGGAAACCAGGTGCGGGAGCAGTCCGGCTGGTGCCTGCTCACCGGCTTCTTCCACGAACCAGAGGTATGATGGGTCTCCGCCCGTGAACGGGCTCAGGAGCCGGATGACGATGGCCTTGGAGACACCGGCGAGGATGAACAGTGATACACCTGATCCGAATCCCCATTTTTTGATGACCTCGTCCATCATGATGATGAACACACCACCAAGTGATACCTGGAAGACGATTGCACCGAACCAGAACGGTGTCGGGTTTGCCGGTGCGATCGCACCCATACCGACAAATGCCAGCGCCTCGAAGAAGGTGAAGAAGTACATCAGCAGCTTCTGTGTGGCCTGGAACTTCTCACGGCCTGCCTTGGTGTTCGTATCCCAGGGCAGGATCTGTGATCCGACCAGCATCTGCAGGATGATGGACGCGGTCACAATCGGTCCGATACCCAGTGTGATCAGGGATCCCATCTCCGATCCAAGCACCACGGACAGCTGTTCGAACTGGGTGGTCTGTGCCGGGTCCAGTCCATAGAGAACGATCTCAGACATGATGAAGTACAGGAGCAGGATGATCCCGGTCCATTTCAGCTTGTCGCGAAACGTCTGATCCTGCGTGGGGCCTTCGACGCCCGGCAGGTATTTCGCGATCTGCATCAGCATTGACATTGGTCAGGTACCCTCTTGAGGGGGGGTGAGAGGAAAGTATATCTACGTGTCCTCGTCTGTAGTGTCCGCTGAACTCTCTGCAACGGTGATTGCCGATCCTCCGGCATCAGTGATCTTCTGTTCGGCTGATGCGGAGAAGGATTCAGCCTTGATATCGATAGTATGTGTGAGGCGTCCGGTTCCAAGCACTTTGTCGAATCCGGCGCTTTCCGCATCGAATACGTACCCGTCATCTGTCTTCTCGGCGTATCCTTCCTCAACGAACGTGTCGATCTGCTGGTCGATATCCCGCAGGTTGATAGTGTTCGTCTCCTTCACTGTTTTCTGCGGCCGCTTAAATCCTTTCTCGCCGAGGTGGCCGCCCTTCTTTACTGCCTGGACCTTGTGATGCTTCGCCTTCTTTCCAAGTCCGGCGCGTCCACGTCCACCACGGTTTCCTGCGCCACGTCCCTTCTTGGATGAGCCGCGTCCATGTGTTCCACTGCCTCGCTTCTTGTTACCCATTTACGAAACACCTCGTGTTTCTAAAAGCCGAAAACGCTGTTTGCGTTTTCAACTTATATCATCCTCTTCAGTAGGTTATCCATATCGTCGCGTTTGCCGAGCGAACCACTCTGCTGGTAGTGGCGTCGCGTATCCTTGAATCCTTTGGATGGTGGGGATAGCCGGAACGGTACCTTCAATCCGTTTCTCCGGAGCTTCCCGAGCGTGGTCTCGCCTTCATCCAGTGCGGTAACAAGGTCTGAAACCGTGTCGTATCCGAGTTCGTCGACCGCATCCGGAAGCGGGGTTCCGTTCACACTACCGCGCTTGCTGAGTAGAGATTCGACTGTCTCAGTGTCTACCGGGCCGTATGCGATGTAGTCCTTGGCCCGTACAAGCATACCGGTCTGTGCATCAGTATCCTGGATGACCACGGCGTTATTCTTGTTATGGAGGTGAAGCGTTTCCAGTGTTTGCCGCGCCTTCTTGCGCGTGTCTGGAACGCCTCGTACCCGTACCGCTGCTACTAAGCTCATCGTTGTATCACCGTTACATCCGTCCCTGGACGACACCGGTTTCTTCATCGATGGCTTCGTCCGTCTTCATGTCATTCAGTTTATGGAGTGCGTTATACACTGCTTTCACGTGGTTTTCCCGGCTCTGTGTCTTTCCACGGGACCGGATCCAGATATCTTCGATACCGGCGAGGTCGATCAGTTTTCCGACTTCTTCGGAGACGGCCTGTCCGATGCCACGTGGTGCTGGTAGGAGCTCGACCTCTACTGATCCGGATTTCCCGGTGACACGGAATGGGATGGTGTGTGGTTCTCCACAGCCACATTCCCAGGATCCGCAGCCACGTCGGACTTCCAGCAGGTTCATCTTTGCATTGTCCCGTGCCTTCGCGATCGCCTCACGGGTGTCCTGAGCGTATCCTTCTTCAAGCCCGATAAGTCCGTTCTTGTTACCGACTGCGACCATGGCCTTGGTCTTGAACCGGCGTCCGGATTTGTGCATCCGTGCCGTCCGTCGTGAAACGATACGGCGCTTACCCCCTCCTTTCCCGGGGGTTCCACCGATCAGTACGACCTGGTCCTGCAGGTCCGGGACAAGATAGTCGATGATCTCCGGTTCTTTGATCTTTTCCCGTCCACGGAGGATCTGCGAAACATCAGTTATATCCTGCTGCAACACTTTCCGTCCCAGCTCTGTCTTCGGTTTCCAGATAAAGTCACTTCCTTTGTTGTCGTCTGCCATTATTCCTCACCGTACTCCTCTACGATAGTGTCTTTCACTGTTTCAAACTGGTCTGCGATACCACTGCTTTCATAATCCTCTGCATGCTCTCCCTGAACCCGTTCCAGGCCTGGAAGCACCGCGTCATCGATACTCATCTCGATACCCGCGTCCCGTACGCCTTGCAGTGCTGCGTATGCACGACTGGCGTACTGCTGGTCACGTACCCCCATGTCGGGGACAGCGCGTTCAGCGCCGTCTGCCAGTGCCTTTGTTCCTGCCAGAAATCCGGTCAGGTATGCGGCTGGCAGGTTCCCGGTATTATTATCCCATCCCATATCTTCAAGTTGCTGGGATACTGCTGTCACGACCGTTTCATCACCGCTTGGAGTGTATGCCACAAACTGGACGGTCGCATGCCGGTTCGATATACGGACGACTGCACGGAGTTGGCCGGACTTCAGTAGTTCCAGCCGCTTCCCATAGTCTGTTCGGTCCTCGCGGCGTCGCCGCATCGGCATCTCGTAGTTGGTGGAATCTGCCATTCGTATCAGTCCTTGATATTCTTCTGGATATAAATCTGCATGTGTTTCTTGTTCCGGAAGAACCCGCCTGATGCCATATTGTACAGTTCGCGGTAGTCGGATCGGGTGATCTCTTCCTCGTCCCGCATCCGTTTCAGTTCCTTCCGGAGTGCCCGGATCTTGTCCTTCCATCCTTCTTTACCTGGCTTCCGTGCTCCTTTGGTTCCTTTCCGGCTGCCGTGTCCACTGTGTCGTCCCTTCTTCTTTTGGATGTCCCGTTTCCGGGCCCTTCCGCGGCTGACACCGGTCTTCTCCTTCTTCTGGATGGTTCCTGCCTCGACCAGGTTCCGGATGTCCTGCTTCGTGATAGCGCCTTCAACATCCTCCAGATTATCCGGATCGATCCAGACACGGCTCTCGCCAACGTCCAGGACTTCTGCTGCCATCCGCTTTTGTGCTGAAACATCCATCGTTGTATCACCTAGTGGTTCTGGAATTCAACGTCAGGCCCTTCCTTCAGGACGACATACTCGTTGAACCGTGTGCTGCACGAGGGGCAGACGTGAAGACGATCAAGTTCGCCGGACTCATCTACCGTTCCGAACGTGCCGCACTTTGGGCACTTGTTCTTATTGGACCTGAAAAATGATGAACCTATCATTTTTATAAGCCTCCGTTATTCTTCATCTTCCTCGTCACGCTGCACATTATCATCATCCGTATCCGTCTCTGTATCTGCGTCCTCTTCAGTCCCGGATTCTTCAGCTTCTGACCCGCTGGTGTCTTCCGGTTCCTCTGCAGCTTCCACGTTTGTGTAGTTCAAAACGGTGAGATCCAGATCATCTGCTTTATCCGCGATCTGCTCGCGTTTCCGGCCGCCGACACTGGTGCCGATACGGACCGCATGCTCCTCTGCGTCAAGCCCATCAAGTTCGCTCGGGGTATGGACCAGGACCTCTTCCAGTCCGGAGGGGTGACGTCCACGCACTTCCTTCGGTGAACGGAACCCGATGTTCGGCATCTTCGGCGCGTGCTTCCGCTTCTGCCGCATCGGGCTGTGAATCCCGCGCGGCTTCCGCCACGACTCAGGGACGCGCTTCATCTTGTGACTGTTCTGCCGCTTGAACTCCTTCTTTTTCTTCTTACTATCATTACTCATCTGCCTTCACCTGTCTGTCCGTGATGTATATGCCGTCGCTGCACGCCTGCCCAGAGAAGCCGGCGGCAGTTCTCTGTTGGGGTTCCGCTGGAACCCCTTCTTTGCGTGTCGACCGAGCGTAACCAGTCGTGTTACTCATCTGCCTTCACCTGTCTGTCCGTGATGTATATGCCGTCCTGGAACTTCCGTGGGTCACGGTTGCCCTTATAGCATGCCTGTTCGATGTTCGCTGCGGTCTGGCCGACATCCTCCTTGTTGGCGCCGGTGATGACCACATCTTCGTCGTCGATATCAACGTCCACTCCGTCAGGGATCGGTATTTCACGTGGTGCGCGTTCCCCGATAAAATTCTTGGTGACGAACGTGTCGCCCTGGACAGCCATATCCATTGGGAAGTGGGCGTAAAAACTCTTCATCCGGTACTCATAGCCGTGGGTCACGCCATCGATCATGTTCCGGATATGGGAGGCGTAGGTGCCGACGACGGCGTTGTGGTTCCGTTTCTTGGAGTCGGTGCGGATCACAACCTCATCACCGTCCACGTTGACCGTGACGGCCGGGTTGTCGACGGACCGTGTTAACTCTGTCCCGGCACCGCTTACCGTTATCTCGTGCGTGGATTCATCTACGTCCACGTCAACTTCGTCCGGGATGTCGATCCGTCGTTCTTCCATTGGTATCACCTTGTTGTTAGTACACGTATGCGAGCAGTGAGCCGCCCACACCTTCTTCGCGGGCCTGTTTGTGATCCATCACGCCCTTCGGTGTGGTCACGATCAGCTCGCCGAACTGGCGGGCTGGCAGGTACCGCTTCTCGTAGTCTGTGTATTCGTCTTTGCCGACGTGGAAGTGTGGTTTGACCGTGTTGCAGTCGTTCAACCGGTTGTTGATCTCGACCCGGTATTTGTCACCTTTCCCGTCCTCAATCTCTTCGAACACACCGATATAGCCATGCTGCTGCATGACCTGGAGCACGTTCTTGATGAGGTTAGAGGTGGGACTGATTACGCACTCCTGCTTCCCTGCGCGTCGGGCGTTCTTGATCGTGCTCATCGCGTCTGAAAGGATATCCATCTGCATTCTTGTTCACCTAACTCAGTTTCTCGAATCCGAGTTTGTTTCCGATCTCCCGGAAGCACTGTCGGCAGTAGTAAATGTTGTATTTGCGGATGATGCCGCGTCCACGGCGTCCGCATCTCCGGCATTTCCGTTTTGCCTTGCCGAAGTCCCTGTCTTTCGGAGCATTATGTCTCTTAAACTTCTCAAGCTTTCCTTCCTTCTCTTTCAGCTGCTCCATCACACCTTCGTAGCTCATGAGTATCACATACACTTGCGGGTCAATGTTTTAATACGCACGTTCAGACGACCTCGACACCGAACCGGTCCTGCACGAACTCCTGTGCCTCTTCCGGGCTGATACGGTGGTCGTCAGAGATTGTTTCAGCGTTTTTCCGTTTCTGTACGCGGTACCCGGGCCGTTCCAGAGTGACCGCAACGTCGAACCCGATCATCCCCAGATCAGGATCGTATTTCAGGTTCGGCATATTGATATACTCGGAGACACCGAGCGAAAAGTTGCCCTGTGTATCAAACGAACTGGCGGTGATCTGATCATCATTTGCTTCAAACACGTACTCGAGGAACTCCTCTGCATCGTCGCCACGGATAGTGACCTTGGCACCGATATCCAGACCCTCCCGCATCCCAAAGCCCTGTGCTTCCTGTCGGGACTGTGTCTTGACCGCGTTCCCGCCTGTCATCTTCTCCAGGAGTTTCACTGCCTTTTCCACTTCCTGGCCGACCGCTCCGACACCGATGTTCACGGTCACCTTTTCGATGCGGATCTGTTTCATCTTATTCTGTGCCATCGATATCGACCTCCGGCTCGCTTTCGCCGATCATGTATACGTGTTCTTCCACGGTTTCAACCGTGTCACCGTCCGTTGTCTCAAGTGTGACGGTGCGTGAGTGGGATCCGGTCCGTTCCGTGATCTCGGTGATCGTTCCGATGGTTCCCGCGTGTTTTCCGCCGTTCACGTACGCAAGGTTCCCTTCCTCGAACGGTATCACGTCCTGGATATCCTTGTCCGGCACGGTGATAAGCAGGGAACTCTTTGTTTCGATATCGTCGTCTGTCCGGATGTTGTTCCCGTCGTCAAGGTTAAGCTGTGTGACGCCACCCTTCAGCGTGGTCCTGTCCATGACACGTGCAAGCTTGTGGTCAGCATCTTCGACCGTCCGAAGCACGAATCCCTGTGTATCAAGCAGCATCCGGTAATGTTCATCGATCTCCGGGAAACTCACTACATCCATAAATCCGACAGTGTAAAACGGTTTCTTCCGGGTAATACCGTTCACAGATACGTTTCCATCGGACAGGATCTTCTTCGCTTCTGATTCTGTATCCGCGTACCCAAGCACTTCCCGCAGTACAACTACGAGCGGGAGTCCCTGCTCTTCAGGGTGTGGTCCCTTCCCTTTCTTTACGTAGGTGTTCTTCTTCCGTTCGATAGGGTATGTGCGTGGTGCTGATAGTCGCTTCTGATGGTTACTCATCTATGAAAACACCTTCCTCATCTTATTATACGTGTTTTCCTGATCTCTGATGTTCAACGTGAATCACCTTCTGCTCTACTTTCAAGCCATTCGACAAGGGTCTTCCGGTCCTTGTTGTCCTGTTCCGCTTCAAGGACTTTTTCCGGGTCCAGTTCCTGTTCCCGGACCGTGTCCTTGATGTCTGCGATATTCTCTTTGACAAGCTCCTCGTAATCAACGTCCGCTGACGCTGTTTCTTCAGCGTCCTCATCATCTGTCGCTGCATCTTCTACGTCTTCCGTCTCATCAGTCTCTTCGTCAACGTCTTCTTCGGGTTCTTCCTCTACCTTTTCGACACGGATCTCCCGCTTCTCTTCATCAGTCAATCCGTATTTCTCGACACGCTTGTCGTCGTCCAGGTTCATCTCCGTGATGATAACGTTGGACGGGTCGATAGGAACGGTTACTTCAGATCCGGAAACGGTTTCCCGGTTGACACCATCGATATATAGCTTGTAGTTTTCACGGTCAACCCGACGAATATCGCCGTATGTCCCGTAGTAGTCGCCGCGTACGATACGGACACGGTCTCCTTCGCGGACCGGCATGGTCTTGGTCCCGATCATGTCCTGGAGCTTGTCCTTGAGCCGGGCGCTTACAAACCTGTCCCGGTGATGATATTCTGCATTGTCCCGGTACTTCCGCTGCTTCGACGGGTTCTTCGAGGATTTCCATGCTTTGCTCCACTGTTTTGCCATTATACTACACCATCTCCAAAATCTGGGATTTCGTCACAGGTGTGAACGTGTAGTTTGCTGTTTCCATCGTTCACACCACCATCGATGCGATCTTGCCGATTGACGGGTGTCGCTCGACAACCTCTTTCGCGACAACGCCCTTGATACGGTTGCCTTTCGGCAGCTCGGATTCCTCCAGCAGGACCGCTGCGTTGTCATCGAAGTTGATGCGCAGTCCGCTGGGCCGCTGGTACTCCTTTGCCTGGCGGATGATCACTGCATCGAATACCTGTCCCTTCACATCCTGGTTCCCTTTTGTGACCCGTACCACAACAGTATCTGATACGCCTGCCCGTGCACGTCGCTGCCGTGTTCCTTTCGTGGTCCGGACTCCGATAATCTTCAGTTCCTTGGCACCGGAGTTATCGGCACATACCAGGTAGGTGCCGGGTTCCATGGTCCGTGTCACGTTGGATGCGATTGCCTTCATTACGAAAACACCTCCGTGTTTCCTGAGGGCCGAAATCCGTTGGATTCCAACATTACTGTTCCCTCCGTTCGATGATCACGAAGCTTTTCGTCTTGGAAAGCGGCCGGCACTCTGCGATCGTCACCGTGTCGCCTTCCTTTGCATCGATACATGCCGGGTTGTGTGCGGCTACCTTCGTGTTCCGGCGTTCATACCGCTCATACTTTTCATCCTTCTTTGCGTATCCCCACTTCACAACGGCGGTGTTCTCCATCAGGTCACTCACAACTTCTCCCTGGAAAATCTTACCTCTAACGGGAAGCGTTCCGTGGAAGGGACAGTTGTCATCCTGACAGCTCTCTTCCGGTGCTTCAACATCCAGTCCGATGTCTCGTGCTTCTGTCTGTGCCATTTCGTCTTTTCACCTTCAGTCGTTTTTATCCGTGTATTCCCACTTCCGCGGAAACTTTTTTAATATGCGTTCTTCTGGCCGTCCGACCAGCAACGTTCCATCGATCTCAACGACGGGTTCGCCGTCTTCATCTTCCAGTGTGAACCGGAAGACGGTTTCATTCTTGGGAATCGTTTTTTCCCTTTCACCGGTCTCGATGACCAGCGTGTTCCTGGTTTCATCCACAACCCGTCCCCGTATATCCTCCTTGTTCGGATCGGTCGTGGTTGACACGGTGACCGGGAGTCCGATCAGTTCGTGCCGTACCAGGTTGTCCGGTGTGCGCGGCATGTGTATCCTCCTGCCACGCCGTCACTGCTGGACTTCGACGGACTGTGGATCAAACCCGAGATCCTCCAGCACGTCCTTTATCCGGCGTGTGTGATCTCCCTGCAGTTCGATCCGTCCATCCTTGTGGGTTCCGCCGCACGCCAGGTTTTTCTTGAGCTTGGTTTCAAGCTCGCTGATATCGACATCATCGTCAAACCCTTTGACGATGGTCATCATCTTACCCCATCGGCGTTCGGATAAACTCACGGTGATCTGCTGTTCGCCGCGCGCCATATCCTGGCACACGCAGAGATCGTCGGGTAGCCCACACTTTGGACAGGTATCGCTCATTGTTCCTCCTTTTCCTGAGTCATGATAGTTTTGAGACGGGCGATGGTTCGCTTCATCTCCTTCATACGTCCCTCGTTATCCGGAAACCCTCCAACAGCGATCTTGCCGTATTCCTTGGAGATCTCCAGCTCAAGTTCATTGATCTTTTCCTTGATCTCCTGTGGGGACATATCCCGGATCTCGTCTGGTTTCAGGATCGCCATACTTACTCACCTTCCACCCGGCGTTCCAGCCAGTCCTTCAACGTGACCCGGTCCTTGTTATCCTTCTCTGCATCGAGGACCTTCTCAGGGTCCAGTTCCTGTTCTTCGACCGCTGCCTTGATATCGGAAATATTCTCCTTCACCAGATCGGCGTAGTCAACATCCGCTGTATCTGTGCCAGTTTCCGTGGTATCCGCTGTATCTTCAACGTTGTCCTCGGGCGCTGTCTCTGCATCATCTTCGGCGGCTTCCGCAGCATCGTCCGCGACCTCTTCAGCCAGTTCCTCCTGTTCCTGTTCTTCGATGGATTCTTCCTCAAGGTCCTCCGTCAGTTCTTCTGCTTCGGACTCATCAACTGCTGCATCGTCCTCGGATTCACTGTCTTCCTGCCGTGCTTCCTCGATCTCTTCCCGGAGTGCCTCCATGTCCGTATCATCCTGAAGCGTGCGCTTCATGTATTCAGGCATGTCCTTCATGATCATGACCTTGACACCGAGCGTGCCCGGCTTGGTCACTGCAACTTCATAGGCGTTATCAACGAATTCACGTGCGGTGTTACCGCATTTCTTGACGTATCCTTCGATAAATTTCTCGGTGCGTCCCCGGCTACCACTGAGTTTCCCGGAGATCTCGATCTGTACGCCGACCGCTCCCGCATCCATCACGCGCCGCGTGTACGTGTTCCCAACGCGCTTCGGGTGGCCGCCCTTCTCCAGCCATCCGGCGATATTCTTTGCAACAGCTGCAGCATCCATGTCCGGTTCATCAAGTTCCTGTGCATCGACCTGCGGGTTCTCGATACCGAAATCGTTTTCAAACACCTTGATGATCTCCTTGATCCGGTGACCGCCCCGCCCGATCACGAGGCTTGGCTTCTCCGCCCAGATCGTGATATGGGTGCTGGTCGGTGTCCGTGTAATATCGATATGACTGTAGTTAGCGCGCCGAAGCTTCGTCTCCAGATATTCTTCCAGCTTCGCCTTCTTGATCCCGTTCTGTACAAACTGTTTTTCAATCATGTTCTATCGTTCACCTACTTTGAGTGTGATGTGTGACCGCTTGGGCTGTCGTCCACGGTGCCGTTTCGGGGTGTGGAACCGGCTTCCACGGTTGGACATGAACCCGGTGACGTGCAGTCGATCTTCATCCAGCCCCTCGTAGATCGCGTTCTGTTCGGCACTGTTCAGCAGCCGAAGCACTTCTTCCGCGGTCTTGACCGGGTACCGGCCACTGTCCATGTTACCGGGCTTGTGGGCCTGATGCTTGTTGAACCGTTTATATGGTACGGCAAGCTCCTTGTCGATCACTTTCTCCAGTTTGCGGCGGGCTTTCTCCACCGGATCTCCCTTGATGAACTCGCCCACTTCCCGGGCGTGCTTGTGGGAGATCGCAAGGTTCTGTCCCCGCGCCACCGCTTCGTGTTCCTGTACCTGCATATTACGTCACCTTTGTTACTTGAGTGGGATGTACTTGGAGCTTCGTGTCGCACCCAGCCCTGGCGCACTGTGCTGTACCCGTGAACGGTTATATGTGAACTCGCCAAGGTAGTGGCCGATCATCTCCGGCACGATCTCAACATCAGTATATTCCTGGCCGTTGTATACGCCGATGGTTTTCCCGACCATCTCCGGGACGACGATCATATCACGTTCCTGGGTCTTCACATAGTCGTTCCGCCGGATCTTCTTCAGCAGCTTGGTCTGCCGCTCACTGAGCCCGCGTTTGATGGTGCGCCGCTTCCGGGCGTCCAGCAGATCAGCGAACTCGTCCATGTTCATCTTCTGCAGTTCCCGCAGCTCGTATCCTCGAAACTTGAAATCGTCTTTAGCCATGCAGCATCACCTTTTGTGTTGCTGTTCCCTGAACATCTCTGATTTTCATTGTTATCACGTCTACTTTTTCTTCTTCCCTGACCGTGACGCCGCGATGCTTCCCACCTTGGAACCTGGGGATGCGTCCCGTGACACGGTCTTTGGTTTTCCTGGTTTGGTTGATCCACCGAACGGGTGGTCCACCGCGTTCATCGCGACGGCGGAGACACGTGGATACAGCTTGCCTTTCGCCCTCGACTTGTGGTGGACCTGTCCGGCCTTCTGGAATTCACGCTCCGTCCGTCCACCACCGGCAACAACACCGATCGTGGCACGGCAGTCCGGATTCATATCCTTGAACTTCTTGGATGGGAGCCGGACACGGGTCGAATCCCGGTTATGTGTTACAACAAATGCATACGTCCCGGATGACCGTGCGATCTTTCCACCGTCACCGGGCTGGGTTTCAATATTATAGATGGGTACGCCTTCCGGGATCTCACGGAGTGGAAGCGTGTTCCCGGGTTCGATGCTGGCGCTGATCCCGACCTCGATCTCGTCACCGACCGAGACACCTTCCGGTACCAGCACGTTCCGTGTAACCGGATCGTCGTCACCGTCGTCCTCTTCGAACTGGACGATACCGACCGGTGCGCTCCGTGCCGGGTCATGGATTATGTCGATAATCGTACCGCTACTCTCATCGTCGGGGTGGTTCACCTCTCCCTTCCCTTTATGGCCTGGAGACCGGTAGGTGGGGGAGCCCCGTCCACGTCGCTGACTGATGATCCTCTTTCCCATTGTTCTAATACCTATAGCATGCCGAGACGTGTCGCCACGTCCATTGCATCGTAGTCGTCTGTAAGTTTTACATATGCTTTCTTCTCGCTGCCGTGGTTCAACGTGTTCACGCTTGCAACCTCGACACCGAACAGTTCCTCAACCGAGGCCTGTATCTGTGGCTTTGTCGCACGGTTATCAACGATCAGCACAAGCTTGTTCTCACGGTCAACAACATCCATGCTTTTCTCGGACAGGTGTGGATGCTCTACAACGTCCCATCCCTGTGTCATCGGAACATCCCCTCCTCGTCAAGGCGGTTGATCGCACTTTCAGACCAGACAACCAGTCGTCCTGGATTGGTTCCCGGTGCAAGCAGTTCGGCGTTCAGATGTTCGACTGTCACCGCTTCAACGCCAGGCAGGTTCGCTGTCGCCCGGACAACACCGCTGTCTTCACCGACAACGATCAACGGTCCGACGCCGCGTGTGTACCGGCGTCCACGAGATTTGCCGCGTCCGGCACGCGCCTGTTTCTCACCGACACGTTCAAGCTCCTCATCAAGACCCAGGTTGTGCAGGAACGCTTCAACGTCAGCGGTCTTCTCCAGTCCTTCAACATCGTTACTGACAATGATCGGGAGCTCCAGTCCGTCCACGCGGTGGCCGCGTTCCCGGACCAGATTGGCGTCGGCTGTTGCAGCGATCGCGCTGCGGATTGCCTTGCGTCGTTCCTTATCATTGATATCCTTGGACCAGTCCTTCTCCGCTTTCGGCGGGTGTGCGCGTCGACCGCTTTCGGCCTGTGGTGCTTCGCCACCAGGTCCGCTCATCTGCATGCCACGGCGGAAGGTGATCTTTCGGGGTGTCCGGGATGATGGATAGCTCCGTCCACGGATACCACGGTATGCGTTACTCCGCTTCTTCCAGTGTGTGACGTGCTTCAGTCCTGCCTCCGGGTCGGCACCGTACGGCTGCCGCCGGTTGGCCTGCGCTGCGAGCACGGACTTCTTCACGATATCCGGTCGCACCCGTTCACTGAACTGTACAGGTAGGTCTACGTCGGATGCTTCAGATCCGTCCGTGTCCAGTACTTTTGCGTTCATGCTGTATCACGTTCCGTTCTTACTTTTTTATATGGGTGATTTCAGGGTTTTCCGGGTAACCGTTGTTTCGTGTTGCAGGCCGGAACATGATCAACCGTTTTTCCGGTCCTGGAACGGATCCTTTCACGATAAGGTAGTTGTCCTTGACAACACCGTAGTTGGTGAATCCGCCGTCCGGCGTGACCTCGTCACCGTCCTCACCGATGTTCAGGATACGCTTGTTCAGCTCGGTCCGCTGGTTCGCACCCATCCGTCCCGGCTGCGGCACCTTCCATGAGGTGTGGTCGGGATGCCATGGTCCGATGTTCCCGGCTTTCCGTGCGGACTTCTGTGTCTTCCGTGGCAATACTTTTACGCCGTGCCGCTTGACCGGGCCCTGGAACCCTTTGCCTTTCGTGACGCTGATCGCGTCAACGTACTGGCCATCATCAAATACGTCCGCGGCAGTGAGTTCTGTGCCGAGCAGTTCCTGCGCCTGCTCCCACTTGTCTTCCACGTTGTCACCACCGATCGGGATCTCGAACACTTCCGGTTTCTTCTTGCCCATCCCGCTTCGCTTTGGCTGGGTGTGGACGAGCAGACGGATATCACTCAGGTCTTCAAGGTTCTCGTTGACCTGGTCCGCTGCATCGTTCCCGTTGTCCGGGGTCTTCACTTTCCGGTCCAGGTCTGGATCAAGATTATCTGCGATAACATCCACGAACGGTGCTTCTCCTCGTGTCGTTGTCTCGTATGCGCGGACGCCGTACACGTTGAGTGGCGGGCACTCTATCACGGTCACTGCATCTGCAACTTCCTGTCCTTTCGTCGGAGAGTTCTGCTCGTCATCGATCCGCAGGACACGTGTCATACCTGCCTTGTACCCGGCAAATCCTGCGATCTGTCCCTCCTCAAGGTTTTCCGGAGGTTTGATCTGCGGGTACAGCCGGTTCGCTTTCGTCATCGGCTTGTATGCCAACGATCCTCGTCGTGGATGGTTCTTGTCTGCCATGGTTGGTTTTCACCTTGTGAAAACCACTCGCACACTACCGTGTGCTGCGAGTGTTGTCACCGTATGTTTCACACCGTATCAGAACGGCGTAATCATCCCTTGATGGAGGGATTAGTGTATGCAGGTGCACAGTACAGAGACTGCGCGACAGAGGCCTCAGAGAGGCGTGTCCGCCCAGAATTTCAGGGCGTACCCTTAACATCTCGGAGAACTTTTAAATAGGTATTCTGGGGTGGCATGGGAGCGAGGGGTATGGGTTCTCCCGAACACATATGTAGCAGGCTGTCTGAAACCATGGTATGGACAGGGACAATGAGGCGTTTGCCCGGAAACTGCTGGAGGAAGGGGATGATACCGAGAAGGTTGTTGAAGCGCTGATGGATCGGGGTATATCGCGGAAAAGCGCTGAGAGACGGGTGGAGATCATACAGGACCGGATCGCGCCCGGCAAACTTTCCTCGTCCCATGGTGAAGACCGCCTGGTGTTTCGCCTGATCCGTGTAGGGCTTCGGATGGTGAACGTGTTACTGTCACTGGCTATTCTGTGGCTGTATCTGCCGTTCAACGCGCTTTCATCGGTTGATGGAATGGTTATCGGTGTTTCACTGGTCACGATCGGTCTTTCGGTGCTGCGGCGACCATCGATCACGTTTCAGCTGGTGCTGTCTGTTTTGCTGTTGATGGGTGCAGGGATCGCGTATGCCGCGTGACAGACGGAGAAAACAGTCGTAACTAGTCTCTTCCCAGGTCGGTGAACAGGTTTTCGAGCCAGGTTCTGCGGGTGCGATGCAGTGCTGCTTTGTCGGCGTCATCGATATCCATGTCGGCGTCGAACAGGATCGGGATGTATGCTGCAGCCCGTCCGCCGGTTCCCCCGGCTTTTGGTTGAAACTGTTCGAACGTGGGGTCGGCGTAGATCGTTTCTTTCAGTTCCTTCCCGAGGTCGAGTTCGATGTCCCGGCTCCTTGCGCTTACCCGGATGTTGGCGTTGCCGGTGTTCCCGTTGTTCTCTGCACCTGCAACGATCGCTGTCTCGACCCCTTTTATCTTGATGAGCTCGTCCGCTGCCTGCGTCAGTGCGTCTGACTCGGTGACATCACCAACGTATGAGAACTGTGTAGTCTCCCCGATCGATGTCCTGTCCTGGATCGCCCGGGCCTTCACGTCCGCGGTTTCCTCACTCATTCGGGACTGTACGATCTCCGCAAGACTGCTGATATCCGCGTACTGGTGCAGATATACCTCGTTCTCCAGGTCCTGGACCGTGAACGTGTTTTTGTTCGGATCAAAGGCATTGGTATCGGTCCGTGTCCCGTGTAGGAGTGCTGTCGCCACATCCCTCTCCGGCTCCACGTTGAGCAGCCGGTAGTAGTCGGACACGATGCTGGCTGTGGAACCCCGGTCACGCTGCACATCGAAGAACTCGCCTACATGGTCCTCGTACTCGTCCCATCCGGGATGATGGTCAATCACAATATCTACGGTGATGTCCTCCCCGTCTACGTCATCCGGATCGATCAGCCCGGAGTTCGTTATCCCGGTATCCAGCAGTGCTACCCCGTCATAATCGGATATACGGCCGGTATCCAGTTCTTTTAGATCCATATCGATCTTGTTCACAAGGGACCGGTTCTCCTGGTGCGTGATATCACCAGAAAAGTAGATGTCCGCATCAACATTGTAATGTTCTGAAAGCTGCTGGAATGCGTACGCACTTGACATCGCATCCGGATCCGGGTCACGATGGATCACGATCGCCAGATCATCCCTGCTGGAGATTACCTCCTTCACCTGTTCAGCCTTCTGTACGTCAGGCGCACGCTCCAGGTCTTCAGCGATACCATGGACCATGATATCCGTGTAGTCAACTGGCTGAAACCCGCTGTAGTCCTGGTCGCTGAGGATCGGGACGCCAGCCTCCTCGTGGACCTCCCGGAGCCGTTCCCGGTACGATTCATCAAGTTCGCCGAGCCCCAGCACCGCCGTACAGCTCTTCAAATCCTCGTAAACGTCATCGCCTACATCCTCTTCAGCTGACAGTGTGATAAGCTCACCGTTCTCAAGAACTGACTCGATATCCGCGGTATCCGCCGCATGTTCGGTGTCTCCTGTGATGATCGCATAACGCGACATGATCCACTTCCCCCGTCCCCGTGCCGGTAATCCAATCTGTAATTATACAGCGAATGTTAAATAAATGGCTCCACTCCTGGCAGACTACAGAAGCCGTACGCCTTCCATCCGTGCCACGAGGATGATGCTGAGCTGGTAGAGGCCGATGACCGGTACCGCGATCAATACCTGTGTGATAAGGTCGGGTGGTGTGGCGACGGCGGCGAGGACGAGGATGCCGATGGCAAAATATGCGCGGTTTTCCTTCATCTGTGCTGCGGAGATGAATCCGGCCTTTGACAGGACGGCGGCGATGATCGGCAGCTGGAACAGGATACCGGTTAATGCCGAGATCTTCACCACGAACAGGATCGTGTTCTGCAATCCCCACACCGCTTCCACTCCTGAGGACGCGGTAAGGTTGTAGAAGAACTGGAGGCTGGCCTTGACCACGAAATTGTAGGAGAACAGGGAGCCAGCAGCGAACAGTACGATAAAGAGCGGGAGGTAGTTCCGCAGCACCCGGTACTCATTCTTCTTCAAGCCCGGCTCCAGGAACTTCAACAGGTGGTACAGTGCGTACGGCAGCGTCACCAGAAACCCCAGCAGCGCCGCCAGGAACAGCTGCGTGTATATCACCTCGTACGCAGCAAGCGCGTTCAGCGACAGATCCAGATCGGTCTGCAGCCACTCCAGGATATCGGACGAAAAGTAGAACATGCCGACAGCGCATACAAAGAACGCGGCAACAACCCGGATCATCCTCTGCCGCATCTCCTGGATATGTGGCGCCACCGCATCCACAGCCCGATCAATATCCTCCATACCGTTCCATTACCCGTCGATGTTTACATGCGTTGCGGAAGTTGTGAATAACATATGACAGCAACGGAAGTAGGCCGATGCAGTGGATATGAGGATACGGAGCAGTGACAGGATTAGCTGTCCTGTTCAACTTCCGCTTCTGCATCAGGTGTAACGTCGTCCGCGGTCTCCTTCGCTTCCCGCATCGACTCCTCGTACTCCTGCTTGGACTGGCCGATCGCCCGTGCAAGCTCCGGCAGCTTTTTCGGGCCAAGAATCAATGCGATCGCTGCCGCCCCGATCAGTACAGCCTCGTTCAAACCAAGTAGTGCCATGTACAGTAGAGGGAGGTGTATGCATAAATATCTATTGTTTCTGGAGGAACCGCCGCATCTGCTGGAGAAACACGGCTTTCTTCTGCGGGCCGGACGCCTGCACGACGGGTGACACGGTGTCATACACGTGGACCGCAGTTTCGACCGGCGTCTCATCTTCTTCCTGCCGCTCCATCCGCCACTCCCCGAACCGCCGGGACAGTCGCGGCAGTATCCGTGGGAACAACAGAACAACGATACCGATCAACACAACAAGCGCCGCCTCGTGCAGACCGAACAGTGACATACCTGTTCTATCCCTGCCATCGCTTAACAATGTACCGGGTACGCCCACCGAAAGACGGCTCCCTATCCCTTGATGTTCACCAGGGGATGCATCCGAGCTACTTTCTCCCCGATACCGGCCGCATCAGTAACCCGCACCACCTCGTCCACGTCCTTGTACACGCCCGGCGCCTCCTCAGCGATCGTGGACCCGCTCTGTGCCTTGACAAAGATCTGCCGGCGCTGCAGGTCTTTCTGCACGTCCTCCCCCCAGTAATCCTTCTTGGCCTGTGTCCGTGACATGACACGGCCCGCTCCGTGTGCGCTGGAGCCGAATGTGCGTTCCATCGCTTTCTCCGTCCCTTTCAGTATGTACGAGCTGGTCCCCATCGAACCCGGGAGGAGCACGGGCTGTCCCACGTCGCGGTACGCCCGCGGCACCTGTTCGTGGCCGGCAGGGAATGCCCGGGTTGCGCCTTTGCGGTGTACGTACACTTCCCGCTCCTCACCGTTGATATCGTGCATCTCCTTTTTCCCGATGTTGTGCGCAACGTCGTACAGCAACTCCATCTCCATCTCCTGCCAGTCCCGGCCGAAGATCCGTTCGAAGCATTCCCGGGTCTTGTGCATGATGAGCTGCCGGTTCACCCAGGCAAAGTTGATTGCAGCGTTCATCGCCTCGTAGTACTGCTGCTCCAGTGTGCTGCCGGCCGGTGCATATGCCAGCTCCTTGTTCGGCAGTTCATCAACCAGGTCGCGGTGCTGCTTTTCGATGTCGCGGAGGAAATCAGTGCATACCTGGTGGCCGAGGCCGCGGGAGCCGCAGTGGATCATGATCACGATCTGGTCCTCTTCCAGCCCGTACTGCTCCGCTGTCTCCTCATCGTAGATATCTGCCACGCGTTGCACCTCCATGAAATGGTTGCCGGAGCCAAGCGATCCGACCTGGTGCCGTGCCCGCTTCTTCGCCTTGTCAGAGATATGGTCCGGGTTCACGTTCTCCCGGACGCCTTCGTCCTCACAGTGCAGTATATCGTCTTCGACCGCGTGATCGTTCTCCAGTGCCCACCGCAAACCGTTCGTGCAGATATCATCGATATCTTCCATGGAAACGGCACCAGCCACAGATCCTTTCCCGAGCCCGGTCGGAATCTTCTGGAACAGGATATTGGCCAGCTGCTGCTCCTTGCCCTGCACATCGTCGTAGGTCAGATTGGTGCGCATGACGCGGACGCCGCAGTTGATATCATACCCGATCGCACCAGGGGAAATACCGCCAGTCTCCGTGTCCAGCGCGACAACGCCACCGACCGGCATCCCGTATCAGGTGGCGGTCACCCGGGATGACGCCCGA
>JALDAF010000077.1 GCA_022729315.1 Candidatus Nanohalalkaliarchaeum halalkaliphilum
GTGACCGGATACGGTAGGGGGAGGCGTGTCGATGGAGAACACCGTATCCCTGTCGCTGTGTTCCCGGTATGCGTACGTCTCGTTTTTCACCCAGTGCTGCTGCCACTTTTCCTCTACCAGTTCCGGGTCGTATTCGCCGAGAGACATCAGGTAATCACAGAGAACTCGTTGCACGGAGAGTTTTAAAATGCTTAGTACGGTTCCTGCGAGGATACCGTGTTCACGGGGTGGGAACGGTCTGTTCGTATTCAGCTGCAAGCTTTTCTATATCGTCCAGTTGTTCCGCTGGCAGCATACTCATCTTGAGCGGCTGATCCCAGTCCTCCAGGTACTCGGGTGTTGTACCAGCGATCAGTTCTGCACCCCAGACCAGTTCCGGCCGTTCATGGTAAATCCGGCGAAAACTGGCGGAACCCAGGCTGTGATACAGTACCCCAACCGGTTCATCCGCATCACTCCCGTAGCCATCGATATCCTGCACGGTTTCAAGCAGGGATCTGATCTGTTCATCGGAGTAATGACTCGCGATCTGTTCCACGGTTTCCATCGACTCTTCCAGCGGGACAACAAACTGCACACGTGTCTGGTCGCCTGCCCGATACATAGACATGTTAAAAACCTCCTTGATATTACACAAA
Organism: Candidatus Nanohalalkaliarchaeum halalkaliphilum; assembly: GCA_022729315.1. Taxonomy (GTDB): domain Archaea; phylum Nanohalarchaeota; class Nanosalinia; order Nanosalinales; family Nanohalalkaliarchaeaceae; genus Nanohalalkaliarchaeum; species Nanohalalkaliarchaeum halalkaliphilum. The sequence continues at coordinate 639 of JALDAF010000077.1, forward strand.
AGGAATATTTAAAAATACGGCGCTAAATTCGCTGTATGACAGTGTTTGCAGCTATCGGGGATCCACACGGGGAGGTTTCCCGGATCGATACGGACCGCGCCGACTATCTTCTGATCACCGGCGACCTTGGACCGTACCGGGAGGCACGGCAGGTACTGGGCCATTATAATGATCTTGACACGCCCACCTATCTCGTTCCCGGGAACCATGATGTACGGCATTATGGGAATGGAGGCACGTTCGAGAAACTACTTAACCGGTACGACAACATCGAATCTGTGGACGGCGAATGCGTGACACTGGATGAGGAATACGATCTGGCCGGATACGGCGCCCACCGCTTCTACCTGGGCCCGGAGTCACTGGACGAACTGGACTTCCATACCAACCGGTTCAAAGGCTGGCCGGAGTCCTATATGGAACGCAAAGAAACCCTGGAGGAAACCCTTGACCAGGCAGACAGTCCGACGATCCTGCTCAGTCACAACGTGCCGCTGGACAGTGATGTGGACGTATTGGACAGTCCGGTGGCGAAGAAGGTAAAGCGCCGAGGACGCCCCTGGGGGTCTGACGTGCTCAGCAATACGATCCCGGAATACGATGATATCCTGCTGAACGTGGGCGGCCACATCCATGAGGGTCGTGGAGTGGGAAAGAAGGATAGTGTCCCGGTCATCAATGCTGGTCAGAATGATGTGACGTACGTGACGCTGGATGGTGGCCAGGTTGCCGATATCGCGTTTGAATAACCGGCAGTGCTACAGCACGTGTTTCAGGTAGTTGTCGAACACGATGCGTGATTTGCTTGCGGCCTGTTCATTCTCTTCTGTAAGGGTTTCCGCGATGGTATCGTACGTTTCCTGGTCCAAGTCCTTGGAATCAAGCAGGTCCTGCGCCATTTTTAGGTCGTATTCCGGATGGAACTGTACACCATAGGCAGGGTATTCCGTTGACTGGAACGCCTGAACACCGTACTCGTTTTCTGCCAGGAGTTCTGCATCGTCCGGCAGGTCGGCGACATAGTCCTGGTGAGACTGGAACGAGACGAATTCCTCGCCGATACCGTCAAACATGTCGCTTTCCCGGCCGTCCGCGGTCACATGAATGGTGCGGTACCCCATTTCCCGGTCTGCAATACATTCATCATCAGCAGGGTACCGGTCGCTGTCTGCCAGCGATTCCACGGTTCCGCCCAGCAGGTTGGCCAGGCTCTGGTGGCCGTAACACCCGCCAAACACGGGGATATCCTGTTCCAGTGCATCCTGGACATAGGAATCCATCCGGTCCTGCCACATGTCCTCATCGCCCTGTGCTCCCACTTCCTCATACACGTGGAATCCGGACCCGGTGATCACGACGCCATCATACGTATAGTCGTCTGGCATCTCACCGTGATGCGGTTTGAAACCTTCAAGGGTGACGTCCTCGTCCACACGGTCCCGGAAGATTTCTTCAAATATCCGGGTGTACTCGAACGTGTCGCTCGGTGTCAGACAGGCTATCGTCGCCCCCATAGTGCTCCCCTCTACATGCGCGGTACGTACCGAGAGTTTATATATCCCCAGGGGTTCATGGCAGATAGATACGGTATGAAAATCTCACGCGAACAGTTCGTCCCGGATCCATCACTGAAACGGGAGGAGATGGAGGATCTGCAGCGGGTGATAGCGGAGAATGCCGTGTTTGCGGATGCATTCTCGTTTGATGCATCCCTGGAGGATGTGCTGGTTGCCGGCGTGGATCAGGCGTTCATGGATGATAAGGCGGTCAGCGGCGTCGTGGTCATGCGGAATGGGGAGGTGATGGAGAAGGCGCATGCCGTCACA
>JALDAF010000019.1 GCA_022729315.1 Candidatus Nanohalalkaliarchaeum halalkaliphilum
ATAAATCTGAAATCGGCTGATAAATTCAAAACGTTTTACTGATTTGTATAGGCTTATCAGGCCGTTTTGCTGCTTTGGGGTTCATACTGAGGAAAAAGAACTGTAAATTAACGATTCCAGTGAATGTTTTGGTGCCTTTATAATGCGCCGATGTTTCGTTGGAGATTCAATCTGAAATCATGACACAGAAGAATGATCGAAGTTATACTCTATTACAAATTTCACAAAATCGATGATCCGGAACAGTTTTACGAGGCAATGGTAAACGGCGATTTCGGCACAGCAGTGGATTCCACCGGGTACACTGATGAAGAGGTGGTTGAATTTCTCGAGTACCAGGCAGAGGTAGCAGAGGAACTGTCAGACGCCGTTGACGAGGACGCGGTACAGGAGTTCGCTGAAGAGTATGGCTTGTTTTGCCCGTACCAGCCGGACGATACGTGACTATCCTTCTTTACCGGTCGGCTGGAAACAGACAAACCCGGTCCCGATCTCATCGTCCGGTGTCTTCGCGACCTGTTTTGCATTCCGTCGCTGGTACGACCGGTCACACCGGTGGCAGGTAATCCGTTTCTTCGCCCGTGACTTCTGCTTGAACCCGCAGTCCGGACACTGGTAGTACATCGGCCCGGTGGTTAACCCGCTGATAGTTGTGTTCATCGGTACAGGTACCTGTTCCGGTCAACGGTTTAAATACGGTGCAGGGAACGTTCCGCGAGTTCCGCGACATAACGGTGCCAGCGTACGGGTAGTTATGTGATGATCCGCAGTCGGTAGCCGGAACCGACGTCCTCCTCGTGCTCCGTGATCGCGGCACGTACCGTGTCGGACCGTTCAGAGATCCGGTACCGTTCCTCATCCGTCACGACGAGCGGGTCCACGTACCGGACCTTGGTGGACACGGTCAGGTCAGGATCGTCCGCGTCCGGTTCGATCTCGAACCCGTTCTGCAGCAATGCCAGCTGCTCCTGGATCAGTTCGTCATCTGCCTCGGTCAGTGTGGTGTAGACCTCGTTGTCGGTCCCGAACAGATCGTTTTCGGACAGCAGTCCCGTGTCAAGCGCGCGGCGTACAGCGTCCGCGAACAGGTCGTATATGGCGACCTCCTTCGGGTTCGCCCAGAACCGGTTATCTGCCTCGATGTACTGTAACGCGTACTGCTCTGCCGCGGAAGGGTCCGTCAGCACGAACCGGCCGTCGCGGACTGCAAGCGCGTTCAGGAGCTGCACCATGTTTTTCCCTGCCACGACCTGCATATCACGGAGGAAGTAGTCGATCCGGTCCCCGCACAGGTCCGGAAGGTCCCGTTCCAGCAGCCCGAACCCGGAATCATCCAGGACACGGTCCGGGTCGAACCCATACTGATCCAGTATAGTCGGGATCTCCGAGTCGTACACAATCTTCTCCAGGAACTGCTCGTGGTACTCGTGCTCCTCGTTCGGGAACACGAAGTCTGCAACGTGGGAGAACGCGGTGTGCGGTACGTCATGCAGCAGTCCCGCGATCTGTTCCTCGACCGGTGCATCGAACCGGTTCAGCAGCGCCATCACGCCCCGGGAATGCTGGAACCTGGTGACGGCAGCCTTATCCATGAAGAACGGCGTGGGGCCGGACTGGTGCACGTGTTTCAGCCGCTGCACCGGCTGTGTTTCGGTCAGATCCTGGAGTACCGGGTGGTCCACGGCCACCGTGCCGTACACCGGGTCAGAGAATTTCATGGTGTAAGGAAGATGAGAAGACTGTTTTATATCTGTTGGAGCTGTCCACGGCATTACAGGCAGGCAAGCGGCTGGTTCTGTAATCCCTGGCACACGAAGCTGTGTGCTGCGTCCGGGTCGAACGCGTCCTGCTGATCCATCCGGTACGGTGCGGTCAGCACCACCTGGTTATCCAGATCCGAGTTCGGGGCCATGTACACCCAGCCGTTGAACTCCTCGGCGAACGCTGCGATATCCTGCTCAAGCTCCGGACAGCCCTCCGGACAGTTGTACTGTGCCAGTGCGGCCGGATCGTTCTGTGGACCGCCCCGCATCAACAGGTAGAGCTGCACGTCCTCACTCAACGGTTGCCCGGAGACGTGTGATTCCGGCAGCTCATCGTCTGACACCTGTGGGATGTCTCCCGCTGACTGGATACTCTGCCCGGTCGGTGGACTGGTCTCCTGCACGTTCCCACCGCCACCGCCATCACCCCGGTCCGGGGAGGTGGTCATCATGAACATGGCGCTTCCCAGGAACAGTGTGCTCATCAGGAACAGTCCGAAGAACAGGGCGATGTTCCGCATGGTGAATGCATTCCGGATCCGTCGCGGATGCAGCTTCGCAAGGCTCGACAGCCGTGACCGGAGATCGTTGAACGCGGTGTCAGAATCCGTGCCCTGTTTCCGTGACGGAGAACAGTCCTCCTTGTGCTCGTTCAACGCCGTCTTACTCCGGAACCGTTCCCCGCAGTCACCGCACTCATATACGGGCATAACGGTACGACCGTTGGGTTACAAGCTTTATATTGTTGGGTCAAAAACACATGCACCGTGGTACGATGGACGGACGCGCTCTCCAGATAAATATCATGGTACTGTTCCTCGCACTGCTTGTTCTCCTGCTGTTCCCGTACCCGGTCTGGCACGACCTGGATGTTGCCGGTGTTCTTGAGACTGAGCCGGATACCGAGGATCCAAACTCAGCGTTCCTCCACGACCACGCATACCTGTTCTTCCTCGTCGAGGGCGAACGGAAACCGTTGAGCGATGCGTACATCGAACGCGACCCGTACGCCCACTTCCACAGCGATGACGGTATCCTCCATATCGAAGGGGAACGGTCCAACCTGTCCCGGACCCTGAACACGCTTGAAATCAACGTGAACGCGTCATGCATCACGTTCGGGCTGGACGATGAACGGTACTGCACGGATGACGACACCGAGATACGGGTAAACATCAATGGCGAAACCCTGCCACTGGACGAGGCACTTGGCCATGACATCCAGCAGGACGACAACATCGTCCTCTTCCACGGTGACCGGGACGCTGAGATCCCGGACAGGTACACGGACAGAACCCTTCCCGACGCGTACCGTCCCGGCCCTGCCTACGATCAGGTATAAGTGTTACTGGGAACCAGCATCAAGCAGCTGCCGCGCACGGCGCTGCAGGTCCTCCACGTGTTCCGGGGACAGATTCAGCGTATCGACATCTTCTTCCGACAGGTCCAGCAGCTGCTGCAACGTGAGCACATCGTTCTTCGACAGCGCTGTTTTCTCGTCGTCCACCAGCCGCAGGATGGTCACGGGATAGGCCTGGTTCCGTTCCACGATCTCCCGGAGGCTGTCCTCCTCGGGGTAGTCCCACGCCGTCATCCGGATCCCCTTACATTCCGCGTACTGCTTGGCGTGCTGGGACAGCTTCGTGTTCACGATCACCCATGACCGGTCCACGTCGATCGCGTGCTCCAGTCCCTGCTCCCATCCCTCCTGCAGGTCATCGATCACCGCGTACTGGATCATCGGCACGTCCATCCCGGTCAGCCGGTGGTAGTGGAAATGGTGCTTGCATTCGATCGCGTACGTGGTGCCACCGGTCTTCCCCACGATATCGATCTCGTGCTCGCTGCACGCGCCCTGCGGTAGCGGCCGTGGCGACCACTCCGCGTCGATCCCGTCCAGCTCCAGAACCTTGCACACGTACTTCTCGAACTCGTGGTAGTTCGGGTCCAGCACACCGATCGCCTCCCGCAGCCGGTACCGTAACGCGTACGCATCGTTGAACCGCTCCATCTCCTCGTACACGACCCGGTACAGGTCCTCACTTTTCATCCCGCTCTCCACCCGGCCACGTACCCGTTCCTCGATCTGCTCCGCGGTCTCCTCATCGAACCCGGCGCGCATCACCGAATCCACGATCTTCTCCGGCGTATACTCCTTCCGGTTCCCGAACGGATCCTCGATATACATGTTTTACACCTGTGTCCCCAGCGGTTTTTATGGGTTCAGGAACACGACCAACACCACTAGTTTATGTATCATGTCACAAACAACTGGTTATGGACGTGGAGGCAGTCATCTTCGACATGGACGGCGTGATCGTGAACTCCGAGGAGTACTGGGGGCCGGTACAGAAGGAGATCCTTGAGACCACGGTCCCGGACGCGGACATGGACTTCAAAGAGGTCCGTGGCATGAACGTGCTGGACCAGTACGACTACCTCGACGAGCGGTACGACACGGCGATCTCCCGCGACCGGTTCTTCGAACTGTACGATGAACGGGCGGACGCGGTGTACCGTGACAGCGTGGAGCTGATGGAGGGGTTCCACGACATCCTTGCACTGATACGGGACCGCGGAAAAACGGTTGCGATCTGCTCGTCCTCGTTCCACCGATGGATCGACCAGGTGAAGGACCGGTTCGACCTGGAGGACGCGTTCGATACCGTGGTGAGCGCCGAGGATATCGACGGACCCAGCAAACCGGACCCGCATATCTACCGGTTTACCGCGGACAGACTGGATGTGGAACCGGAACACTGCGTCGTCGTCGAGGACTCGGCACACGGTGTCACCGCCGCGGAAGACGCCGGCATGTACTGCATCGGCTACTGCACCGACCCGGGTCGTGAGCACGAACTCTCACACGCCGACACCGTGGTCCACGGACCGGACGAACTCCGCAACACGTTACAACAGGTACTGGACTGAGACACGGCGGAACGCTTATGTAGCTGCACAGCACACCATACTACATGGCTGGCATCCGCAGGGACCACGTAATTTATGCGGGAGCAGCACTACTCGGCTTTGCTGCCGTCCCATTGATGCACCTGTACGGTATCTCACATTACATCTCGATCTACCGGACGGAACTCGTGTTTCTCAGCAGCAGCCTGCTTCTCATAGGAGCAGCAGCATCGCTGTGGAAGCACGGTATCGCCGGAAGCAGGCTATGGGCAGGACTCCGTATCGTTGGAGTACTGTTGCTCCTTCCGCTGGCAGCGGTCACCGGGTTCATGGTGTACGAGGCACAGGATGCGTGGCGGGACCACGGCGTCCACTGGCACGCAGACTTTGCTGTTGTCGTGGACGGTGAGGAGAAGGAGCTGATCAGCTCGTACAATTTCTGTGACGACGGTGACTTCCTGTGCGGCCGGCAGAACCGGACCGGTGGACCGAAGTTCCACGAACACGACGACATGCGCATCCATCTGCACGGCCCGGTCCTTGAACGGGAGGATGCCACACTTGCCGCGTTCTTCGACGGGTTCAACGGGAAGCTGGCTGCGGATGAGCTCCGGTACCCGACCGACGATGGCTGGGTGAACGTGACGGAGGACGGGGAGAACACGCTGAAAGTCCTTGTAAAACAGGAGACCGCTGGCGTCCCACAGTGGTGCGCCATCGATCCGGACGTTGAAGACCCGTGCACCGTCCACGACACCGGCGAACCGGTACACGACCCGGCAGACTACATCATCTCCCCGCACATCGGCTACCCGATGGACCTGATATTCTTCATCTACGACAACGCAACGGTCGACGAGGCGCTGGCGGAGGTACAGGGGAACGACGCATACCACGGCATCAGGCCCGGCCCGTAACCTGCCGACTGGCACTAGATTTATATGGTGGCCGCACCAACCCTACAACTGGTGTTAATACCATGGCATACCTGAAAGAAGATGACCCGGAACACGACGGTGTCTGTGACCACTGTGGCACCTCCCTTGACGAGGCCGACGAACCGGTCCCGGACGATGGGAACGGCCACGAATTCTGCTGTGACGCATGCGAAAACGCATACGAGGAAGAGCACGGTCACGACAGCGACGACGAGAAAAACGTCTGCGAATTCTGCTAGCGCCAAACCCTGCAGAACCGCAGCACACCCCACCTTTTCTATTCTCTTTTCCAATTACTGTTACGGCTCAAAAACGGCTCCATCTGGCATCCACGGAAGACTTTATAAATCTCCTTTACCCTCGAACACCTATGCCGGAGTGCGCAAAATGCGGGAAGGAGTTCGATTCTGAACGTGGACTCAAAGTCCACAACTCCCAGGTCCATGACGGCGACGCGGAAGTACTGGAGACGAAGAAAGAAGCAAGCGCAGGAAACGTCACATTCCGCCTCAACTACCGTCACGCACTCGTCATCGCATTCGCGGTCGGCATCCTCACCGGCGGATTCTTCACATCCATGCTACTCACGATGGGCGGCGTCACCGGGATGCTGGGTGCCGTAGACGTCACAGACAGCGGAGATGCGCCGTCAGATAATGGAGGAGATGTGATGGGAGGAGAAGTTGATCTGTCCTCCATGAACCACGGTGTAGGTTCAGGAACGATGACCTGGAACGGTGTAGAGATTTCACTTGAAGGCCAACCGTATATTGGTGAAGAAGATGCTCCGGTCACGATCGTATCTTACGAGGACTTCTTCTGTCCATTTTGTGGAGCGTACAACAGTCCTGACAGAGCGCAGGAGCTTAACGCAAATACGGCATTCAAACAGATTAAAGATGAATACATTGAGTCAGGAGATGTAAAATATCTGTATAAACATCTCCCGGTGGTTGGAGGAACACTCCCCGCAGTTGCTGCAGAATGTGTTGCAGAACAGGATAATGAAGCATTCTGGAATTTCAAGACCTCGTTGTATGCAGATCAGGAATATTACCGTGACATCGCCGATAATGAAGAACAGTTCCAGGACGCCATGGTGGACTTGGCTGGTGAAACGGGTGTGGACACAGCGGAATTCGAGTCCTGTTACGAGAATCAGGCGACAATGAACCAGATAGAGGAAGATGTTGACGAGGCACGGGAACTTGGTGCACAGGCGACACCGACAATATTCATCAATGGACAAGAAGTTCGTGGTGCCCAGCAGTTCTCAACATTCCAACAGGTTATCGAGTCCGAACTTGACGGTTCGTAATCATGTCACTATCCCCCGATAAGGTGGTGAAACAGTTAAAAACTGTTTTGAAGCATCCTTCATACGTCTTTCTTACTGCGGTGGTTACTGTCCTGTCATATACATTTCTGGCATCCGTCCTGAACTATCAACTATTATGGTCAGCACTTTCCAACGGTAACGTGTCACTATTCTTCAGCCTGGTCGCAACATTCACCACTGGATTCCACGGTACCATGTCCCTCACTGCTGCCGTTGTCACCCTGCTCGTTGCGATTGGCATCGGACTGAACACCGGGTTGATCGTGTACCACTGGCAGGAGATGGCAGCGGTCAGTGTAGAAGAAGCCGGACTCGTGTCCGGTGCTGGACTGGCAGCGATCGCTCCGGCCTGTGCCGCGTGCCTCGCGGTTGGGACCGGTGCGTTAGGCCTGGGAACAGTGCTTGCCGTGCTCCCGTTTGGTGGGACAGAACTCAATATCGTGGCACTGCTAATGCTTACCGGGTCCGCTGTCTGGATCGCAAGAAAGATCGATCAGAAGCAGTGTGCCGTATAGTAGCCGTGTTTCAGTCGTCGCGGTGCACCCATTGCCCGTACCGGTACAGTGCGTGCATGGCGCTTGCGGCCCGTGCCGGTGAGGAGTAAGCGGCTACACCGTTCTTCTCCAGGTTGTTCATGTGGAGCGTGGTGAACTGGCTGCCGGTCATACAGGTGACGACCGGTTTCCCGTATTCTTCCTGGAAGTTGACCAGTGTGTCCACGACCTCGGAGTCCAGTGGCAGTGGCTGCAGCAGGGGGATGACGATGATGCCATCGATACCGTCATCATCCTTCAACGCCTCCAGCGCCCGTTCGTATCGGTCCGCGTCCGCATCACCGATCAGGTCGAGTGGGTTGCCAACGGTGCCGTAGGACGGGACCACGTCCGCCAGCGCATCCTTCGTTTCATCGCTGAACTCTGCCAGTTGCAGTCCCTGGTTCTCCAGTGCGTCCGCGGTCAGGACGCCGAACCCGCCGCCGTTCGTCACCACCGCGATCCGTTTCCCGTCCAGCGGTGGGTTGTACGCGAGGGCACGGGCATAGTCGAACAGCGCCTCCATGTGTGCTGCCTCCATGACCCCGGTCTGCCGGAACACGCCCTGATACACCTGGTAGCTGCCAGCTAACGATCCGGTGTGTGAGCTGATCGCCTGTTTCCCGGCGTCGTGTTTCCCGGCCTTCAACATGATGACCGGCATCTCCTCCGTGATACGTTTCGCGTTCTCGATGAACTGTTCGCCGTCGGACACGCCCTCCATGTAGACAGCGACCGCGTCCGTCTCCTCGTCGTCCCGCAGCCATTCCAGGAGTTCGATATCGGTGATGTCAGCCTGGTTCCCGTAGCTGATGAACCGGGAGACGCCGACACCCATCTCTGCCAGCATATCCATCACGGTGCTGCCGAACGCCCCGCTCTGGGTGATGATGGCGATCTGGCCCTGCGGCGGCCGCTTCAGCTTGTAGCTTGGAAGGAACAACGTGTCGACACCGGAGTAGGCGTCCCAGACACCGAGACAGTTCGGTCCCAGAAGCCGGGTGTCGCCGTCCGCCAGTATCGCGTCCAGCTCATCCGACCGTTCCACGCCGTCACCACCGATCTCCTGGTAGCCTGACGTGATCACGATCACCGCGTTCACATCCTTCTCCACACACTCCCTGATCACGTCGTTGGCAACGGCTGGGGGGACGCTGACCACGGCCAGGTCCACGTCGTCCTCGATATCCAGGACAGACCCGTAACTCTCGTATCCCATGATCGTGTCCGCGTTCGGGTTCACTGGGTATATCTGGCCGAAAAACCGGTTCTCCACGAAGTTCCGCATCACGGCGTGCCCAATCTTCTCACCGTCACGGGATGCGCCGATGATCGCCACGTTCCGTGGATCGAACAGTGCATTCAGCCGTCTATCAGTCATCCGTTATCCACCCGACTGGAACGATCCGGTCGACAGATCTATCGCGGTGCAGGCAACGCAATGGTTGGTTTGTTTTCATTTACTTATCCACCCGTATCAAGGCGTCTGCCGCGACGACACCGTTCTCGTTTGCGAACAACGGGTTGATATCCAGTTCCACGATCTCCGGATGGTCCTCGATCAGTGCCGACACATCCAGAAGGATGTCGATCAATGCATCGATATCTGCCGGGTTCTCACCGCGTATCCCGTCCAGCAGTTCACGGGTCTTCATCCCGTCGATCAACTGCTCCGCATCGTACGGGGTGATCGGGATGGACCGGAACTGGACATCATGCAGCACCTCCACGAACACGCCGCCAAGGCCGAACATGATGACATGCCCGAAGTCCGGGTCCGTGTTCACCCCCACGATCAGCTCCCGGCCGGACAGCATCTCCCCGACAAGCACGCCGTTCACGTCCGCGTCCGGCGCATGATCGTCGACGTTCTCCATCAATATGTCGTACCGTTTCCGGACCTCGTCCGCGTCATGGGCATCCGTCACCGCGCCGATATCCGACTTGTGCTGGATGTCCCGCGAATCCACCTTCAGGATCACCGGGTAGCCGACCCTGTCCGCAAACTGCACGGCCTCATCCACGTCCGCTGCCAGCTGCTCCTCCACCACCGGGATACCGGCGTCGGCCAGCACCTGCTTCGCTTCATGTTCGCTTAACGTCCCACTGTCGAGGTCCATACCGTGCATACTACACCCGGGTCGACAGGATATAAAACTTGGTTCAGCACGGCACTGATGCCCGGGTGGGACAGGGATGTCGCCGGGATGCGGTTACCCCGTAGGAGGTATCCGGAGATTACTTATAGGAGGAGAGAAGAAGATTAAGGTATGGCGCCCGAGTCCGGGAACGATCAGGAGTTTTACCTGGAGGCCATCCGACACATCGTTTTGGCATTCAGGGAGTTCATAGGGGAAAAGGCAGCGTTCACGATTGCACGGCGGGCTCCGCTGGAGATAGATGCGGAGGGAGAGGTGGTTAAATACTATGGATCGGGAAGGACAGCGCTTGAGTTGACGGCGGATCAGTATGAAACGTTTCTCGGCGTCGTTGCAGTATACAAGATGCAGGCGGCGTTGATGCCGTTCAAGGACCAGGAAGAGAAAATCCCTCCGAAGATCCGGCCGCGGGAAGCGAGACATCATGACATGTTCAAAGGGCTTTTGGAGCGTCTGTCCGCACTGTTTGGGAAAGGTTGATGCGAAACCTATATAAACCGATAAATCTTACTTTAGTCCAGTATGTGGCGTGTTTTTAACCGGAGGGAGCAGGGAGCGATTGTCGGAGGATTTGCTGCTTGTGTCTTGTTCGGTATCGTTATGATGACCTTCGGTGCAGACTCTAATCCCGTTGATGTATGGTATGATGTCTTCAACTGGTACCACTTCAACCAGTGGGGGCCAACAGGTCTTGCTGCACTGTTCGGTATATTTGCTGTGTACCGGGCATCATCGGAGGTGAAAGGCTCTCTGGGTCGTTCACTGACCGTGATCGGTATCGGATATATGCTGTTTGCCATCCAGAGCATCCCACACGCGACCTGGCACGGTGCAGGAACGGAACCAGGGTTCCTGGGACTTGGGCTTTCAATCATCGGACTTGAGTTTGTTTTTCATGGTGCCACAGCGCTGCTGTTCTTCTTTATGGCGTACGGCTTTTACCTCGCATATAATGCAGCACACTCTTCTGGAGGAGGTCACGAATGAAACCACGCGTACTACGGGAGAATATGGAGAAACGAGACTGGTACGTGCTCGGTGCACTTGCCGTGGTATGGGTTTCCAGCATAGTCTTCGTTGATCGGTGGTGGAAGGGGCTGCCTGAAGAAGAGCAAGGACCTGCAACAATTCTAGGGTTTGAAATCACGATTGCTGCGATGGCGCTGGCGATGCTGGTGTCTATAGGGATTATCTACTACGCTGCGCGTGTGTATGGAGGCACGGTCGGGAAAGGCCTGTACATGTTTGTCTGGGGACTTATATTCCAGCTTTCCTTGCCGATCGAAGTATACTGGCATATTCTTAACCTTCCGCACCCTGTTGGCCCAGCATGGCTTGGTATCGATCCGTACTGGTGGCTTGGATTCTTCCACACCGCGATCGCTGTCGGGCTTGCCCTGAAGGCGTACGGGTTTTACCTCATCGTGCAAGGGCTTGGAGAGCGGTAAACACGCGTTTATGATACGTTATACCGGGAATCTTGACTCGGCGTTCGGTCATGCTTACTGATAAAAACGATTATGTTGTGAAACAGTGTATGCTCGTGAAGCGTACAATAGTTCTTACTGTCTGTATGTTTCTGTTCATTTACTCAGGTGCATCACACGTCCCGCCAGATATTGTCCCGTTCCCACCATCGGAACGCATCGAGAATCCCGTTGAAGAGGTATGTTCTGACCCGAGAGTGGAATGGATGGAAGAACAGGAAATCGCCGGTATCACGATCGAAGCATCCCCGCGATGCCATCCAGATAATCCGGCGGTGGTGGCTGCTGCTGTTCTCGGAACGAATCATGTTCCGGAAGATGTGCTACAGAAATCAGGACTTGCGCGGGATGCGATCGTGAAGAAGGACACGAACGGGGACGGAGACATCGACTACGTGCATATCCGACTGGAGGTTGCCGGGATAAACGAGCATAACGAGATTGATGTTGTTCATGAGATTGCTCCCGGCGTACAACCGGCGTTCTGGACGTTTGTACCAAAGACGCGTGGGATGGTACATCGCGGAAGTCTGGCCGAACAGCTGATACGGCCACCGTCTCCGTCCATACGGGTACAGGAGGGGCAGACGGTACGGATCACGATAGAGAATACGCACTACCTGCCGCACACACTCCATCTGCACGGAGTTGACCACCCGTTTGAGCATGGATCGTTTGAAGGGGGAGATGGGGTCCCGCACGTCGGCGAACATCCTATCCCACCGGGAGAGAATCGGACCTATGAGATCCAGCCTCGGGAACCAGGGACCATGTTCTATCACTGCCACGTTGTTCCCAACGTGCATGTCTCCATGGGGATGCAGGGACTGTTCATCGTCGAAGAGCATCGTCCCGGATCAAAGGTACAGACGCTCAATGTTGGTGCCGGCCACGTCCGCTACCCCTCGGAAGCGGTACGAGAGTACTACGAGGGGGAATACGATATGGTGTATCAGGAGATGGAGAAAGAGCTGCACAGTATCTCCCAGCAGAATCAGGATACCCGAATCATCTCCCGGTTGATACATCGTATACACGACGTTACGGATACCTCTGCGGACTACTTCCTTTTGAACGGCAGGTCGTTCCCCTACACGCTACGTGAATCCAACATAGTAGTCGAATCGGACAGCGAGTATCTCCTGCGGACTGTGAACGTGGGGGAGGAAATGCTGGCGCTTCATCCTCACGGCCACAAGGTCAAGGTAGATGCGGTTGACGGGGTGGATCTTGAAACCCGTGTACAGCGTGATGTCGTCGATATCGCACCTGCTCAGCGTGTTGATCTTGTGTTAAACACGACGATAGATGGGTTGAACGCATACGGGGAGGGGATCTGGCCGCTTCATGATCACAAACCTGCCGGTGTGACCACGGACGGGATATCACCTGGCGGTAACATAGGATTCATCGTGTATGATCATTACCTTGGCGAATACGGTGTTCCGAAGACGCACACGGATCTTGACCGGTTCTTTAGTGAAGCGTATTACCGTGGGGAAATCCCGTTCTTCCAGGATCTGAACCTGGAGATGTTTGGAGAGCGGGCATACGAATCGTACAGCCGTATGATCCGGTTTACACGGTCAGTGAGTCAGCCAGTCGTGGATATATTCAGGGAGGAACCTTCTCCACATCCGGAACCGTTCGTCGATGAACGCCTCCTTACCCCTGAACTACTGGATCTCATGGAACAGTTGGAGGGGATGGACATGCACCGCCACGCGGAGCAGGTGACAGTGGTTCAGGATGGTGTCGTGGAGAATGAGAACACAGACAGTTTACCTCCGGGGTGTGATGAACTCAACGGAGAACGCAACGTCACGATAGAAGGTGGAAACAGGTTTTCCGGGCCAGGAGAAGCATATGGATACAACGTAAGCAGGTTAACGTTCAACACCTGCGAACGGGTGACAGTCACGTTCGTCAACCACGACGATGTCAGACATCACTGGATGATCCACCAGCTGCCGAAAGAAACCTACCCCATGGGCATGTTCAACATCGAATCACATGGAAAAGTAGCGGTCACCGGCACATTCATCACACCTGCTGAAGAGACGGAGCTCACGCCACACTGCTCAATGCCACAACACACACAGAAAGGCATGAGTATGACTCTTAGCATAACCGATCCGGACAGAACAGCACTTGACAGGATTCGGAGGTCACTGAGTCAGACCGTTGCAGTACTTTCCAGCATCTTCGATGACGAACCCACCGACCCCGACCAACAGCAGGACCACCATGATCATCACCACAACCATCACCATGACCATCACCATGACCACCATCATGACCACCAGGACTATGATGAACCGGTCGAACAGGCGGTTGTGGAAATGGTGTCGGAGAACGGCCATCACTTCATCCCCCATGTCGTCTGGATCGAGGAAGGCGGTACCGTTACGTGGGAACTGAAGAGCGGTGTCCACGATACGGTCGCATACCATCCCGATAACGCTGAAAGACTTCCCACGGTAACGGATCGACGGATGCCGGAAGGAGCGGAACCCTGGGCAAGCGGTATGATGCGTGAGGAAGGAGATAGTTTCCAGCATACCTTCGAAGAGGAAGGCGTGTACGACTACGTGTGCAAACCCCACGAGGAGATGGGGATGCTGGGAACGGTTATCGTCGGACACCCTGACGATCTTGATGAGGAACCCGGGATGACACGACCCCCAGAAGATATGCCTGAAACAGCACGAAACATCGTTATCGAACACAACGAGCGGGTCGAAGAGATACTTGGCAGCGCCATGGAATAACCGGGGTTCACGTCTTCAGCCCGTGCCCGGTCACGAGGCAGACCACGGTTTCTCCGTCCTCGAACAGGTCCGCATCCTTCAGGATACCAGCGAGCGCTGCCGCACCGGCTTCCTCCGCGTATATGCCTTCCGCTTCCGCAAGACGTTGCTTTGCCGCCAGAATCTCCTCGTCACTTACCGCGGTGCCGAATCCGTTGCTTTCACGGATCGCGTTCATGGCGTGGTCCCCGTCCAGCGGGTCGCCGCACGCGATCGCCCCCGCAACCGTGTCCACATCCTCGACCGGTTCAACCGCATCAAATCCTTTATGTAGCGCGTCCACGACCGTGTTACAGCCCGCTGCCTGGACACCCATCATCCGCGGCGTGCCGCTGGTGAGACCGACCTGCTGCATCTCCGATAGGCCTTTCCACACCGCGTGGATCAGCGTGCCGTTCCCGACCGGGACCGCCACCGTGTCCACATCGGTTTCGTTCTGTTCAGCCTGGTCCACGATCTCGTGGCCGACCGTTTTCTCGCCTTCACCGCGGTACGGGTAGTCACCCATCAGGTATGCGCCGCCGTGCTCGTACGCGGTCCACGCCTGTTTCGCGGCCGCGTTGTAGTCGCCATCGACCTTGATGATGTCTGCCCCGTGCCGCTGCATCTGATCCAGCTTCGGCCCATCCACCGATTCGGGCACGTAAATCGTGGCATCCACACCGGCACGTGCCGCGTACGCGGCGATGGATGCACCCATGTTCCCCGTGGAGGCGACCACGATCTCATCTGCGTCGAACGCCATGGCCGTCCCCAGTTCCACGGCGGTGCCGCGGTCCTTGAAGCTGCCGGTCGGGTTCAATGATTCCAGCTTGAACTGCAGATCGATACCGAGTTCGTCACCGATCACCGTTGACGGGACGATCGGGGTGCCACCACCGCCCATCATGATCCGTTCCTCTTCATCGACCCGCGGGAGGAATGCACGGTACCGGAAATGGTTGAACGGACGGGAACGGAGCCCGTTCCAGGATACGGCGTCAGCAACGTCATCGTAGTCGTACCGCACATCCAGTGACGAGCCACAGCCGCATTCGTACCGTGGCCGATCCGGCGTATATGTTTCACCACAGCCGATGCAGACCAGTTCCTTGACGTGCATACCTGTGTATTGGGTGTCACCGTACTTAATGATTACACGACCGGTGTCAGATACGCCAGAACAGTGCCGTGTAGAAGACGAGCGCTACAAGACTCATAAACAATATATCTGACAGGGCCAGCGCCGCCAGTGCAAACCAGGGGAGCACCAGCCATATCCCGGTGTACAGGTAGTCCTGGGCCGACTCCAGCGTGATGCCCGTGTCCGGAACAGGAAGTCTCACATGGGCGTACGCCAGTACCCCGATAGCGGCTACGGCACCGGGTACCAGGCTTTCCCCGGGAAGAAACAGGTTGAGTACACCCCCCGTCAGCAGACCTGCAACGAGATGGATGCCGTAGTGCGCCACGAGATCCCGCTGGCTCACCACCACAATCTCCACGAACCGGGACCGGTCCACATGCGACAGGGCTATCACCCCGCTCACCACCCCGATCAATCCGAACACGGCGAACAGCACCGGGATAACCGCTACAGAGAGCTCCCAGCTATGCTCGATAATCTGCAACACAAGGTGGGGGAATGGCATACATTACACGCTCCGCAGGTAAACGATAAAAAAGAACGAGTCAGAAACCCGGCCGGGAACTGAACGCGTTACAGCGTTGCTTCCTCGACCTGTTCCCGCTCCTGCTCCTCAAGCTCGTCCTCGGTAGCCTGTGCGACTTCACCGGTGAAATGCCGGATGATGATAACATCGTTCACCGCATTCACCATTGAATACGGTACGATCACCCCCTTCTTTCCACCAACCTTCTGCGCCAGGTACGAACCCTGCGCAGCATCAACAACCATCGCACGTACCTTGAACTTCGGAAGGTTCAACTCAACATCGCGAACCTTCCCACAGTATGAGCCCTGAGACGTGAACACGTCCTTGTTCGTCAGATTCGATATATTCTGTACGTCTGATGCCATCTTATCACATCCCCTTGTACGCGATGCAGATTTATATAACTTAACCGTCACACGACCAGCAGGGACACAGAGATACACCTATAAATCCTGAACCGCATTGAAAACCCATGAGCGACAACCACACATGCGGCTGCGGGCACGGACACAGCGACGACACCGAACCAGCGAAAGACAGTAAAGACGGCTGTTGCGGCGGCTCCTGCAACTGTGCAGAACCAGCAGACTTCGACCACGTCAGCCGCATCATCAGATCTGTCCAGAACACCCTCCACCGATAACCTCTCTGTAAGTCCGGGTCGCATAGCCTGGCCATTGCGGTACCTTGCTAAGGTACTGGGCTCACCGCCCACGAGGGTTCAAATCCCTCCCCGGACGCTACGAATTTTTGGAGGGATTTTTCAAATCCTTGCAATCCTCGTCGAGGATTGCTGCTCTCGAAGATTTCTCTGAAATCTTCATACCCTCCCCGGACGCTACGAATTTATGTCAGTGATCTGTTTATAACCTTTCGCCGCTATAGCGGTTCTATGCGAAAAACTATTGTATTTCTGGCAGTGTTCCTCCTGATTGCTGTTTCATCTGGTGCGGCGGCAGAACAGGGGTCCGACAAGGACAGTTATGGTGGCGAACTGGCTACATCCAATGTTGCCTGTGAAACGGTGGTGTGCACGGTGGCGGTCGGGCATGGTAGCGACGTGACCGGTGAGATCACTCTTGGGGAAGGAAGGGATTTGCGTGGTGGCGCAGGCGCAGGTGGACGTATCGCGGTATCCATAGTGGAAACCGCTACGGGACAGGGAGACAAGGTCCTGAACATTTTGAAGGATGTGCGCATGTCATAGAGCGGACACGACAAATCCTGCGTTTATCATTGTCGGTTATCCCCATACGAAGAGGACGATGTAGAGGACGGTGAAGATGAGGGCCATCGCGAAGGCGAACACGGACATGTCGATGAGGAAGCGGTGGTTCTCCTTCCAGAGGATGAGGTTGTGTTTCGTCTCCTCCACCCAGATCGGGATTTTCCGGATGGTGACAGAGACGTGGTACACTGCTTTATCGAGAACGGTCGGATCCGGTGGGATAGGGTAGACGGATTCCCGGTAACAGCGCGGACATTCTGCGGGGGTATCGTCTTCAACTGTCTCCTTGTGCCACCGGTGTCCGCATCGGAGGCACTCAACGTTGTCGGTAGTGGTCATGGGAACGTTACCCCAGAAGTTTGCGGTATAACGATTTGAGTGTGGAGGTGCTTCCCTGTTCCTCGACGGGTTGGGGGTCTTCCATCGTGGCGTCCGGTGAACCGGTTTGCTGTTGGCCCGGTCCGTTCGGTTCAGGCCGTGACGCCGGCCGGTCAGTGGACCGCTGGTAGTTCGACAGTACACCGGTCATGTCCTGGATATCCTGCTGGCGGTTGTACAGGTCATCTACAGCGTTCTGCAGGTCGTTGATATCATTCTGGACCCTGTCCAGGTATTCGGAGAGACTATCAGCCAGTTCGTCCTCGTCCTCGGTGAACTCCCGGTACATCCGTTCCTCAACCTCGGCGATCTCTTCAACCCATTCGTGTAGTTCGCTCACCCGTTCCTGGAGGTCGTGGATCGGCGTGAGATCCGCCATCCGCCGCTGCATCCTGTCCTTATCCATCGCCTCCAGCAGCTTGTCATCCAGTTCGTCCTCGGTGATAGCATCCTCAACCTGCATCGAAAGCTGGTCGATGTCCTTCATCTGGTCCTTCAACATATCCTCATGTACCTCTGTCCGGTCGATCGCCGTATCGATCTCGGGGAGCCGCTGCTTCAACTCGCCGAAGATGGACTCCGTCTTCGACGCCACACGGTCAACGTACCGCTTCTTCTCATCGATATCCGATACCTTCTTCTCAACCTGCTCATACATATCCGCCACGTTCTCGAACGATCCAACGTTCCCGATCGTGTCCTTCACATCATCCAGCTGCTTCCGGAGGTTCGACAGCATATCAGCATTTTTCTCGACATGGCCCTGCTGCTCGGTGATCCGTGAATCAAGCTTCTCCAGTTTCCGTGTGAACTGTTCCGGACTGATCTCCTCGAAAATATCTTCAACCCGGTCAACGGACGACTTCATCTCATCGATCTCCCGCTCCCGCTCCAGCACCATGGACCGGACTTCACCGATACGCTCGGACATGTCGGAAACCCGGGTGTTCATCGCTTCAACCCGCTCATCCACGCTTTCAAACCGGCCTTCAAGCTTCTCGATCTTCTTGATCGCGTCCTGGATCGTGTTCTCCTGTTCTTCCTCCGCGTCACTGTAGTCGAACTCCTCAATATCCTGGTCTTCGCGTGCGATATCCCCGATACTCTGCGGCTCCTCCGCACTCCCGTCTTCTTCACGGTTCCGTGCATCGTCCCCGGTTTCGCGTTCCTCCGGCATTGTTTGTACCATAGTACAACCTTGCATTTAAACATTCACCTTGACGGGCACAGAAGTTTTATGTTACAGCGTTCTCGTAAAGCTATGCAGGAGACCCGTCGAACATGAAACAGTTCTCTGAGATGGAGGAAGACGCGATGCAGGAGCTTGGAAACATTGCCTCGGGACAGGCACTGTCAGTGATGGACGACCATATGAGCGAACACGTCCATATCTCACGGACCCAGGTGGACTGGCTGCAACGGATCGAGGATGCGTCCCAGTCACTGGAACGTGTTGAACCCGGTGACAGCCATGTAGCAGTATATATCCAGATAGAGAACGTTGATGGAGCAGTCATCCTTGACATGGATGAAGCCAGCAGCATGCGGCTGGTTGATCTGGCGGGAGGCGAGGCCACCGGACAGTTCTCCGATGCTGAACAGGAGTTGCTGGAGCAGATCGGTGGCGAACTCGCCGAAGAATATGCTGCAGGCATCAAACAGTTTATCGGGATGGAACTGAGCTGTGGACCGGCCCAGATCGCGTTCAAGTCACCGGACACGCTTCTTTACGCGGTCGCAAACCGGGTGTTCCAGTCCACTGACACACAGAACGGTGCGTTCCTCATCCACACACCGTTCAACATCGGAACCCTGGTGGAGGGACAGCTCATGTTCATGCTTCCCATCCAGCGCGTTGACACGTTCACACAGAAACTTGAAGACATCATCTGACGAACGTACTGGCCGTGTCCCGGGTCACAGCCCGAGTTTTTCCTGGAGTGATTGGAGGTACATTTCTGCCATTTGGAAGCGGCCTTGTTTGAGTTTTTTGGTGGCGAGGTTGAGTTCGAGTTGTTGGTCGTAGGTGTCTTTGCCGGCTTCTTCGAGTGTGTTGATCTGTTCCTGGATCTGGTCTGCGATTTCGGTGTATTTGTGGTACTTTTCCAGTTCTTCGTCAGGTATTTTGTGTGGGTTGTGGTAGGTGGGGCGGAAGTCGATGAACCATGGGTCACCATCGTTGTACTGCGGGTTCTGCATCATCCCCGTCCCCACCTCCTCACTGGTCACCCGCCTCGCAAACTGGTTGCCATACTTCTTCTTGATCCGCTTGATATCCTCCATGCTCTTGGTTTGCATTTGGAGTTCGGTCATGATGTTGCCGGATACGGCTTGTTTGAAGTCTGCGGTGACCTGTGAGACCATGAGGAGGCCGATACCCCATTTTCTGAATTCTCGTGCTCCGCGTTCGAGTGCTTCGTATCCGCCCTGGC
>JALDAF010000031.1 GCA_022729315.1 Candidatus Nanohalalkaliarchaeum halalkaliphilum
GACGGACCGATAATGCCGGAAAGCCAGGTTGGTGCACAGGGTATATCAGCAGGGACTGTTGCATCCCTGACGGAACAGGCTGAGGACGACCGGATGGATGTTATCATATATCAGATCAATTCGCCGGGCGGATCCGTTGTCGCATCGAAGGACGCGGCGCGTGCCGTGGACCAGGCAGGGGTGCCCACGGTCTGCCTGATGAAGGAGACCGCAGCTTCTGGAGCGTACTGGATGGCATCTGCCTGTGACCACATCGTAGCGGACAGCATGACGATCACCGGCAGCATCGGTGCCAGCGCCGCATACCTCGAATTCTCGGATCTGCTGGATACGTACGGTGTCGAATACGTCAACCTGACCTCTGCCGAATTCAAGGACATGGGGTCTCCGTACAAGAATATTACAGACGAGGAACGGGAACGGTTCGACCATATCCTTGGATCGGTCCACAGCGAGTTCGTGCAGGCGGTTGCGGATAACCGCGGTATGGATGCTGATGAGGTGGAGGAGGCGGCCACCGGAGAGATCTACCTTGGGCAGGATGCAGTCGACTACGGCCTGGTGGATTCGCTCGGTTCTCACGATGAAGCTATCGAGGTGGCGAAGGAGAAGACCAACAAGACCGAACTACGGGAAGAAACGTACACGCCGCCAACACGGTTCGATCTGTTCTCCCTGTTCTTTGCACAGGTCGCACACGGTATCGTTGAGGGAGTGACCGGTGGCCAGAAACACGGTGTCATGGCACAATACCCGTGATCAACAGGATTTCTGATGCTCACGGCCCTGCACCAGAAACTACGTGCACTATAACTTACTGAAACACGGAAGCAGTTGCGATCATCTTATGTTAACAGGCAGTGTCCCCGTTATGCACCTATTCGGACTGTTCCCATGCCAGCTCGAACAGTGGGCCGAGTGACTGGGATGCAGCGTGCTCCGATCTGGACCAGAACGCGCTGTCCTGTGTTGGGTGGATGCTGTCATGTGTGAGGGCAAACGCGACCTGTTCATCGTCAACGATATGGATGCGTCCCTCTGGACGGGTTTTCGGATCATCATCAAGATCCCGGATCTCCGCGTGCGCTGACAGCCGTTCCCGTGCCTGCTCATTTTCTGCAGTGAACGGAGTGAGAATCCTGACCTGAACCCCGTTCTCATGCGCGGCTTCCAGGTCTTCAGCATGGTTATCATGGATGTCCTGAAGCCCCTCTTCCGTCGTCATGATACGGATCTCACGTTCTGCACTGTCAAACATGTTCCCAAGGTGCTTGTACACGTTGTACCGTCCTTTCAGTGCACCGGACATCTCTGAGGGTTCAACCCGTGTGACGCCTTCGCTGTACAGTGTCTGTAGCTCGTTGATGGCATCACTGTCCTTGAACCGTTCGATCTGGTTGATCTTGGTCTCCAGTTCCTCTCGGTGCAGGCTCTTCGTGTTCTCCAGTGCCTCTTCTGGCGGAACGGCAACGTACTGCATCGGCTTGGATGGCTTGAGGATCGCAAATCCTTTCTCTGCAAGGGATTCAAGCACGTCATATGCACGAGAGCGTGGAACGTTCGTCATCTCCGACAGCTCACCCGCTGTTGACACGCCGCGAGAAATCAGTGCGGCGTAGATTTTTCGTTCATACATGTTGAGTCCAATGTCTTCAAGCGCATCCAGCGTTTCGTTACTTGCGACCATTCCGTGACACCTATGTGGTAATATGGTTAAACAGGTATTAAACCATTCCCTCAGTCCTTATTAAAGGTTGCGCTTGGTCCGCGCCACCCGTCGTGCTTCGTTATTACTTCATAGTAAGGAATATAATTATATAAAGGTTTTTACTTTATTTTTGCTCCTGATAGAGCCGTTCAACCTTTTCTCGCTCGTTCGCGTTCTCCGCATCCATATCCTCCCGGACCTGCACCAGCCGTGGGAACCGTAGTGCGTATCCGCTACCGTACTGTGGGCTTTTCTGAATCTCCTCGTATGCGACCTCGACCACGACCTCGGGACGGATCGTGACATGCCGGCCGTCGGTCTTCTCGATCAACGGTTTCAGCCGCTCCGTCATCTCATCCAGCTGCTCATCGGTGAATCCGGTCGCCATCTTCCCCACGGTCAGGAACTCACCAGTCTCCACATCCCGGCAGGCCAGTGTGTAGCTTCCCAGCCACTCGCTACGCCGGCCTTCACCCCAGTCCGCCTCAACGATGACCAGGTCAAGCGTCTCCATCACCGGTTTCATCTTCACCATGTACCCGACACGGGAACCGGGCTTGTACCGTGCATCCATATTCTTCAGCATCACCCCTTCCTGGTTCTCGGTCAACGCCTGCTGGTAAAACTTGCGGGCCGCATCCAGATCCCCGGTCTCGATATGATCGGCCAGTACCAGTGCCTGTTCTTCCTCATCGATACAGTCCGTCAACGTGTCCCACCGTTCCTTTCCCGGGCTATCGATCAGGCTCTCGCCGTCCCGGTAGATGATGTCGAACAGGTGGACCGCGACCGGGATCGTCTCCACCATCTGCCGGATATCGTATTTCCGTTTGATCCGTTTCGACAGCTGCTGGAACGGGACCTTCGACCCGTCGTCAGGGTCAAGGGCAACGGCTTCGCCTTCGATGATACATTCGTCCACGGTCACGTTCTCCTTCACCGATCTCACGATATCCGGGAACTGTTTCGTCACATCCTCCAACCGCCGAGTGAATACTTTTACCTTGTCTCCATGCTTATGGATCTGGACGCGCATCCCGTCGTACTTGTATTCGACGATCATCTGCTCATCGGTATTCCCGACCTTCTCGAACCCGTCCTCCATCGTCTCCACTTTCTGCGCCAGCATCACCTTGACCGGTCGGAACAGCTCGATTTCCAGCTCCTCCAGACCGTCCGGTCCGTCCTCGGCAGCGATCCGTGCCACCCGTCCAAAATCGGTGGACACATCGTACGCGTGCTGTACCATGCGCTCCAGCCGGTCCTCCCACGCAGAGATCATGTCGTCAGGGAGCACCATGAGGTCGTACCCGTCACCGTTCCGCCAGAACGTTTCTAACGCCAGGTCGTTCGTATCGATATACGTGACATCATTGTTATCCGTAAACGAGTCGAACAGGCCGTACCCGGTCACCTGTTCCTCCACCACTTCAGCGATCCCGACGGTCAGTCCAGTGTCCTCCAGTGTTTTCGGGAACTCTTTCGGTGTTACAAGCTGGCTGAAGAAGGCTTCGATGATGGCGTTCCGCACCAGCCCCTCCCCCACGCCGACACGCATGTTCTCAAGCACTGTCCGGACGATGTATTTTGCCTCCTGCGGGGTTGCAAACCCGATAAGCTCCGAGATCTTTGCTATCTTCCGGTCCTGACTGTTCGCACCCGACATCTGGGCGATCTGCTCCAGGTTGTTCCGCACCAGATCCACGGTCAGCTCTTTCTGCGCCAGCGTCTGCTGCTTCTTTTTCCCAACGAACTCTTCCGCCACATCCCCCAGATCACCTTTCCGACGCCACGCATCCTCCACTTCGTCTTCACTGATACCGGTGGTCCGGGACAGTGCTTTCACCATCAGTTTGTCCCCGATCCCCATGTCAAGATCTTTCCACGCCGGGAACGCCCGCCCCATCACGAGATGGGCGACCACCTCCAGCTCCTCCGGCTCCGCATCCACGAACAACTCCGCCATGATACTGGATTTCTCCAGCGTGGACTGCGTCGCCTCCAAGTCCTGGTAACATTCCGCCAACCGAGAATACTCCATACACTACCGATTGCGGATACAGAACATAAAAAAGATACGGGGGGTGGTTTTGGACAGGCTACAACTCGGGATGTTTGTCAAGGTAGGATTCCAGGGCCAGGCAGGTGGCACGAGCGCTGGAAAACGACAGATGCTTCTCGTATTCTGCCAGTGGCACCCACTCCAGCTCGGCGTACTGCTCACCGTCCTCCACAGTATGGTCGGGAAGGTCTCCCTCCCAGCCTGTGACAACGTAGGCCTGGAACCAGAGCGGAGGATCCTCTACTTTGTGCTCGCAAAGGTAGTCAAGGTCGGTAACTGTAACGGCACCGGCAAACTCTTCTGCAACCTCGCGGTGCAACGCAGTCAGTACATAGTCCCTGTCATCAGCGGCTTTATCCGTCTCTTCGATCGTCCCGTTCGGGATAAACGTTTCGGTCCCGCCGTCTTCAGTGGGCCGGTACTCAATCAGGATTTTACCCTCCTGGTAGAACAGGAAGATGACACCTTCCTTGTAGCCGTCTCTGTAGGAGTCATCCATACAGAACCGCTTATAACGGACCATTAAGTTATTTTCCCTGATGATGTGACAGGGACTCGTACGCAATGTTCTTGCTTGGAGTCTAGCGTGTACTGGCTATGGGCCAGAAATCTTCGGATATCAAGGGTCATAGCGATTTAAGTATTGGAGCGGGTTTCACGGTATGGACAGGCTTGTATCGCTGGCAGAACGGCAACCAGAGAAGCCTGATATCGAGGTTGGGGTGGCTGATACGGGGTACGTCGATACGATCGTCGGTGAACTTGAAGAGGTGTACGGGGAGCTGTTTGACAGGGATGTCGTGTTCCAGGACGGTGACTATGCATATGACTTCTCAAATCTGGAGGCAGTGCGCATATCGCTGAAGGAATCGTATGCCAACAGGCTCGGTGCAGGGATTGTTGCAGGCGGGGCTGCAGCGGGTGGGGCGGCAAGCATCGTCATCGGGGATGGGAGTATACTGATGGGCGTATCTGTCGGTGCAGGAGGATTTGCGGCACCCATCCTTTTTCAATACAGGATGACTCGAAAGAAAGTGTCGCGCGGTGGCTCCTATTTCCCGTTGTCACGTACCGCAGTTATATCTCCTGAGAGAAAACCGAAACATCTTGCTGCCGAATGTGCTGCTGCTGAACTGTTCCACCTGGAACAGTATCGGGCGTCATCTCCTACCCGGGACCACACGTATCTTCGGGAAGGATTTGAACGGGCATCGAAGATTACGGCACTTGAACGACTGGAAACAGATGCAGAGACGTTAGGCAGCTATGCAGACTTCCTCAAATCTGAGACAGCAATTTACGGGCTGGCGAAGCTGGATAACTTCTTTGAAACAGCACATCTCGATGACGCAGATATCCCGTCAGAGATCAAGACGGAGGCAATCGATAACATAGACAGCTGTCGGGTCATATACGATATCGGTGCATGTGCAACGTTTTCCGCTGAAGAGGAAGAAGGACCAACTGTTTATGCGGACGTGTTTTCAGGAGAGTACGGTATTCTGCCGGACTGGTTCGATGAATTCACCGCCAACTATGACGAACCGGTTGAATACTGTCACAAACTGTAGCGCGGCCAGGTACCGCTATCTCCTCCGATCAACTGATGTACCCGAGATCCGTGTCACGGTCCGGTGTCTGCCGTTTCTCCAGGTATTCGATTAGTTCGGGAAGTCGGCTCTGGTCGAACTTGCTCTGCGGCAGGTAGTAGTACTTCGGTTTTTCCCCTTCAGACAGTTTCTTGACGTACACCAGTTCCTCGTTTTCGTGTTCCTTGAAGGCTCGTGCCTTGTCCCGCATACGCTGCAGCTGTTTCATCACCTTGAGCGGGTAGAAGAAGTTGTCAAAATGGTAGGTGGAGGAATCCGGGTTGTTGGAGATGGTTTCCGCCGTACCACCTATTTCCTCCGACATCTCCGCGATCCGCTCGTTCAATCCGTCGAAAAACTCGTCCTCCGAAATCTGCTTCAGCTCCATAGAGATCGCCGTGACTTCCACTGTACATCCCGACGCTTTAAAACCCCACGGCATTGTTCACATCCTGCCAATCCTGCATCTCCACCCAAACCAGAACCACCGATAGGCGGCCCGTCGGAGAGGGGAACGATCTCTGCCGGATCTTCGGCCGGCACGTTAGTTATTTATTAGCTGGGCTACCATCACCCTGTATGGACGTTTTTGAAGCGATTACGACCCGTGCATCGATCACGCGGTACACGGAGGAAGGTGTGGACCGTGAAAAGGTTGCCCGTATCCTTGAAGCTGCACGGTGGGCGCCATCCGCCGGCAACATGCAGAGCTGGGAGTTCATCGTTGTCGAGGACGACGACCTGAAGGAGAAGATGGCGCAGCACGCACAGAACCAGCCGCATGTCCGTGAAGCACCGGTCGTGATCGTGATCCTGGCGGACATGGAGAAAGCGGAGCGTCGGTACGGCGGCCGGGGACGTGACCTGTATGCACTGCAGGAGACTGCTGCAGGCATGCAGAACATGCTGCTCCAGGCACACAACGAAAACCTGGGAGCGGCGTGGGTCGGGGCATTCGAAGAGGAGCCGGTCCGGGACCTGCTGTACATCCCTGAACGTGCACGGCCCGTTGCCATCATCACGGTCGGTCACCCGGCGGAACGGCCTGAAAAACCATCGAAACTCCCGATCTCCAACATCACCTACGTCAACAAATACGGGAAACGTATCACCCCGGTCTATGACAAGCTGGTCTGGAAAGGCCTCAGCGAATACAAGGACCGGGCCAGCAAGAAGGTCCGGGACCTGAAAGACCGGTACACGTCGGACTGACTGCTGAATGTCGTACCAGTTCTAGTTGTTTGGAAGATACAGTATTCTCCGTATTTTGTCCCGGATATATCCGTTTAACGTGTCATACGTGTCGTCGATAGCCCTGTCTGAAACCGGTCTTATTGTGACGCTATAGGCGATGGATGCCGCCATGAGAACGAGTACAAGCACCGTGATCCTGGTTTCGGGTGAAACAGCAAACAGTACAATGAAACAGACCAGGGAAAGCAGTAGATCGCGGCGGGAGCCGCCATACGCCCACCGCCGTGGGGCGATCCAGGTTCCCCGGAGATGATCGTAGACTGCGGTTTCCTGCCACTCCTGTTGATCCCAGGACCGTAGTTCTGCCCCTGCGAAAATATCCATGACAGAATGAATGGCTGCAGCCAGTAGAAACACGCCTATAAGGAGCGCACCCGTTATGCCTGCCGCTAGAAATACTGTCCCGGCAACGACTGCTCCAAGCGTATAAACGAACGGGTAGTGGAGTGTTTTACGGTGGTGTCCGAACAGGAAATCAAGTTCCGGTAACAGCCCGCCGATACATCCTGCGAGGATAAGTACCGTAGGATCGCTGCTTGACACGATGGCTGCCGTGTACCCGACAAGTCCACCGACCAAAACATGAGTACTTACCATCATGTGCAATCACTGGTCCCCGTATAGTCCCTTGCATATATGTATGCGCTGATACTGCCTCAGAACACGCCTAGCTATACGGTTATTCGCCGGAGACCGCGCGTTTCACGTGGTCCACGTCAACCGTGCTATCGCCACTGCTCCGTGCCAGCTGTACCGCGTCCTCCGCCAGTTCCTCTCCCAGGCTGTGTGTGGATTCCTGCAGCAGCTTCACGGCTTCAGAACTTACGCGTTGTGCCCCGGCATTCCGCATGATCCGCTCCATCGCGGCAAGCGGGAGCGTTGTCTCAGATTCCATCGTCATACACGTAGTTAGCGTCAACATTTTTTATAGTACGCATCCGAACATCCATCCATGACCGGTGACACGGAACAGTACGTGATAGATGCGAACGTGTTCATCTCGCCGTCAGTCGATACGGCGGCAATCTCCAGCGCGTTCTGCAGGAACGCACTATGGTGTTAGTATGAGTAAAAATCATGACCAAGTATACGTGATAGATGCGAACGTGTTCATCCATGGCTCGTTCCAGGATCTGTCCCGGATGTATCCGCGGATGTTGACGGTGCCGGAGGTGACGGCTGAACTGGAGAGTACGGAGGCGGGACAGCGGTTCGATGCCGAGCAGGTGACGGTGATGGTGCCGTCGGACCAGAGCGTTGCGCAAGTGGTGGATACGGTCCGTGACTGTGGGGAGGACCTGTCCGAGGCTGATCGGCGCCTGGTTGCACTGGCATTGGATCAGGATGCTACACTGGTGACTGATGATTACGGGGTGCAGAACGTGGCAGCTGCAATGGATGTATCGTACACCGGGTTTCAACGGGAGGAGATCGAGGAACAGATCTCGTGGATCTACCGGTGCACCGGGTGTGAGAAGACGTTTGACCCGGACGGTATTCAGGGGAATGAGCGTTGCCCGGTCTGTGGCTGTGCGTTGAAGCAGGTGCCGGATGAAAAAGATACGGTATAGCTTCTTTAGTTGTCAGGTGTCTGGCGGATCCAGTTCCCGCGTGAGCGGTGTTTTCGGTTCCCTGTCGAAGTACTGGAGGGTGATCAGGTTCTTGGTGATGACGAGGATCATCGGTCCGAGGATGATGCCTTTCAGCCCCATGACGAGTGGGCCGATGATGAACCCGATGAACAGGATAAGCGGATGCTCCTTGGTCTGGTGCGCTGCCAGGTACGGACGGAACAGGACTTCGGGAAGCGTGCTGAGTACGAGGATGCCGTACGCCAGGATGATGACTCCCATCCAGTACCGGTCCAGCGAGATATAGAACAGTGCCAGCGGTACATACACCATGGGTGCGGAGACCACCGGGAAGAATGCGAACAGCCCGATCAGCATCCCCCAGATCCAGTAGAACTGGATGCCAAGCAGGTAGAACCCGCCGGTGGCAAGGCCTGCGACCACGATCGCTACGGTGAGATAGGTGAGGAACACGCCGCGGAACAGCTGGTCCACCGAGTATACAACGGATAAGGCAACGTGCCGGTACTCGTTTGGCAGGTTGTCAAGCGTGTTCAACAGCTCTTTCTTGAACTTCTTCCCATCCTTCACCAGGAACGCGGCCACCACAAGGTATATCAGCAGGTTGATCAGTATTGTCGGAATCTCCTCTATAATATCTATGATGTGTTCCCCGGTAGGAGATGCGATATCGCCGATAGCTGCTTTCACATCTTCTGCCAGCGCATCAGGAAGGTCGAAGAACTGGAACAGGATGTCCACACTCTGCTCCAGCATCTGCGTGAAGTCATCGGTCACGGTCTGCACCTGCTCCGTATCAACCGTGGTGATTACCGTAAGCGACATCAACGCAACGAACCCGACAAGGAGAACGATCATGATCCCGGTGGTCACTGTCCGGTTCTGGATCCGTCCGTTCAACCGGTCAGCGAAATAGTGGAGAAAGTAGGCGGTGAACATCCCCCAGAGAATCGCGTCCGCGAACGGCCACACCATCCATATAACGGTGATCGTGGCGATAACCGCGGATCCAAGAAAAATATCCTCCTTCTCCATGCATCCTAATTTCTAAGCACAGTATTTATTATTTGTGTCATCCCTTCCTCCGGCTGTTTCTACACGGAAAACCGGGTATACCCGTGTTTGGCCCGGCAGCTACGTCTCCGCTTCCTCGACAACTTCGATAGATCCATCGCGAGGAATGTTCAGCTGCAGGTCTCCAACCCAGTCACGCGTGTATGCACCGGTGATCCGCACCGTCGAGCCGTCCCTGTTTCGAACGGCATCGATCTGTTCCTCCCACAGCGTGACCGGGATCTCCCCTGTCTCATCTTCCAGGGTGGCGAGCGTGATCCGTTTCTGCCCGTATTTCCCGGTTACCGCGCGCGGGGTCTGGATGTCCTTGATCGTTGCCTCAAGCTCTACGTCCTCTGACTCCACGGTGAGTTCATCGATACTCATGCCCTTAAATTTACCACAGGACATTAATAAAAGCTTCGTTTTAAGCCGTGGTTCTGCCGGTTTTTCGCCATGAAAAGAGTCTGTAGGAGACCAGGACGGGAACCGCTGTGTTTTAAAGTTAGGACAGCATGTTCCGGGACATGGATGTGGGGCACTGGGAGCGGAACGCGATGAAGAAAGTCATGGCGGAGAAACGGGAACGCGGAGAGTTTCGTGAACCCAACCCGGAAACCGGTGTCCCGGACCCGGTACCGATGCAGCGTGATGGAAAATCTCCATCGGATGTTCCGGACGAAGAGTGGTACAGCGGCCCGGGAAGCTTCCCGCGACAGTACGCGTCTGCAAAAGGCAGATCGTCCGAGGCAGTAAGAAGCGTTGACAGAACAGCAGTTTTCGATCCATGCGAACCTGAACCTGAGGAAACCAGTGTATCTGTGTATGACGGTCAAAATGTCGGTCAGGAAGACGGTCAGGAAGACGGTCAGGAAGACGGTCAGGATGACCAGGTACCTGACGAACTGGAGGAACTGGCCGATACGTACGGACTCACCGTAACTGGCGGCACGCTGGACGAGGATCGGCACGATTTTTACGATGACGTATTCGCATTCCTGGAGCAGGAGCGGACGGACATCCAGGTACAGCTATACATCGCGGAATATGAAGCACTGCATGATGAGTATCGATTCTCGCCCAAGCGACTGCGAAACGCCGGAGAAACCTGGGAAAACATCCTGACAGCGATCGACGGACTGGAACGGCACGAGAACGACGGAACCGTGACGTACCGGATCCCGCAGAAGGGACGACTGAACCGTGTCGCAGCAGACTATTTGGATCAGAACGGTTTACATGAGCAGGACGAGTACCGCGCCGGTGAACGCCGTGACGTGACGGGACGGGTATGACTCCGGAACACCTATAAGGCTCTTTCACTTCTTCACTACCCATGAGCATGCCTGGAGACACGGAACGCCTCACGGAGTCAATGGAACGCCTCCGCGAACACTACGGTGTTCCGGAACCGCAGGACCGCCCTGACCCGATCCTCTCCCTGATAAAGGTGTTACTGTCCCACAACACGAATGATAACAACCGGGACCGTGCCTACAACGCGTTGATGGAACGGTATGATTCGCCGGAAGAGATCATGAACGCGGACCGGGACGAACTCGCGAACACGATCTCCGTGGCCGGCCTTCACAACATCAAGGCGGGACGCATCCAGGACACGCTGCATACCATCGTGGAGCAACGCGGCGAACTGAACCTGGACTTCGTCCACGACCTGTCACTGAGCGAGGCGAAGGACTGGCTGAAACAGCTGCCGGGCGTCGGCCCCAAGTCTGCCGCCGTTGTGTTGAACTTCACGTTCGGCAAGTCAGCGATGCCGGTGGACACCCACGTGAACCGCGTATCGAAACGGATCGGTATCATCCCCGAATCGATGAGCCTGGATGATGCACACGACGTGCTGGAAGGGATGACGCCGGAGGAACGGGTCTACGAGTACCACATCAACCTGATCAAGCACGGCCGCACCATCTGCAAGGCGCCGACCCCGCACTGTTCCGACTGTTTCCTCAACGACATCTGCCGCTACTACCAGACACATGAAGATGAAGCAGATATGTGGAAGTAGCGGGCTGATATCCTAAAAAGAGAAGAGAGCAAAAATGAGAAGGATGAGGAGGTTTATTCCTCGTCCTCTTCCAGTTCGTCCAGTCCACCGCCCTGAGCGGCTTCCTGTTGCTGCTGAATCTCCTGGATGATCTCCTGTGCCTTTTCGTTGATCGTGTCCTCGTCGACAACGCCTTCCTCGACAAGTGCACCGATCAGTGCGTTCACAGTCAGCTCCAGGTTACCGATCTTCTGCTGGAAGATCTGCAGCATCTGCTGGTTCATATCTCCACCATGTCCGTGATCATGTTCGTCTGCCATGAGGTAATCACACGGAAAAATTATCGAACAGACTTTATAAACGTGCGCATGGTGGTATCACCGGACCTGCGAATAGCCGCCGATAACCGCATCCTGGAGATCCACGTCCTCCAGTACTGCTTCCTCGCCCACGATACTGTTTCTCAGACGAGAAGCGGATATGTTTGCGCCCGGATACACGATACAGTTCTCCAGGTCCGATCCTTCCACGACAGCACCTTCCATCACCCACACATTCTCTCCCAGTGTACTGTCATTGACTTCTCCGTCCACCACGTGCTCTGCAACCGCGGCCTGGGCCTGAAGATAGTTCTGCGGTGTGCCGATGTCGTGCCACGCCCCGTCAAATGGGTATGCGTACATCGTCTCCCGGCTATACCCCCATTCGATCAACCGTCCTGGCTCATCAAGATAGTCCTCGTCACTCCCCTCATGCGCTGCCACGTACGCGTCGAACAGTGCCAGTGACGATTCCGGGAAATAGTAGAACAGTGTCGACACAAGCCGGGATGTCGGCTCCTCCGGCTTCTCCACGAACGTGGTCACCTGCTGATCGTTATCGACACCGACCACGCCGAACGTGGCCGCATCTTCCAGGGAGTCAACCTCGTAGCACGCGATCGTCGGCGCGCCACGCTCCTGTGCGAACGCGGCAAACTCACCGAGATCCAGTGACGTGTAATTATCTCCGCCCACGACCAAATAATCGTCCCTGCCTTCGGCGGCCAGGATCTGCATGATCGCGCCCAGGCTCCCGATCTTCTCATCTTCCCGGGTATGATCCTCCACGACCACCCGCGCATCGTATCCGTAATCAGAAAGAAACTGCCTGAAATCGTCCGCGTACCGGGCGTTCGTCGAGACCAGTATTTCGTCAACCGCCATCTCCTGCAGCTGATCCAGGACGTACGCGATGATCGGCTTCCGACCCAGCGGCAGCAACGGTTTCGCCCGGTTCCGCGTCAACGGCCACAGCCGCGTCGCATGGCCCCCGGCAAGCACGATCGCCTTCATGCCGAAGTAATACACTGTATGATATTTAAGGATAGGGTTGATTCACAGCGGAGGATCCGCAGACGCTACGCATCTTTCACGGCCTGCACCAGCTGGCATTTCCGGCACACGTTCTGGCTGCAGGGTTCACCGCATTCTCCGCATGGTGACACGTCCGCGGCGTCGCCGTAGAACTCGTCACGGATCACGGGCAGCAGCTTGTCGATCGAGGAGAGCGCGGAGTGTTTGATGCTGGGCCGTTCCTCCTCCATCTGGTTCAAAAAGTTCCGGATATCGGCTCTGAGCGCGCCCTCCGCGTGTGGACACGTCTCGATATGCACTTCCAGCTCGTTGACCCGGGCGTACAGTGCAATCTCCTTCTCCATCACTTCCCGTAACGGCTTGATACGGCGCATGAACTGGTCGCTGGGCACCTTGTGTGTTTTCGCCCCCATCCGCGCCATCCGGCTCATGTCCCCCTTCAAAAAGTTCATGACGGCGGACTGGATCTCATCATCCAGGTTGTGTCCTATCGCCAGCTTGTCCGCATCCACGGCCCGTGCCTTCTTGTTAATCACGTCCCGCCGAAACACACCGCAGTAGCTGCATGAGTGCATCTCCGGCTTTTTCACCATGACCTCGTCCATCGTTATATCGTATTCCTCCTCGTATGACCCGACATGGATCGGCACACCCAGTCGGTCACACATCTCCTTCGCCGTCTCCACACTTTCGGTGCGGTACGGTTCGATCCCTTCATGGACCGTGATCGCGTGGATGTCGATGTCCGGCCGCTCCCCGAAAATATCATGCAGGATCTGCAGCAGCACACCAGAATCCTTGCCACCGCTCAGCCCGACCGCGATCGTGTCCCCGTCCTCCACCAGGTCGTGTTTCCGTATCGTCTGCTTCACCTGCTTCTCCACGGCATGGGAGAAATGCTCCCTGCACAGTCCACGGCCCTCGTACTCCCGGTAGATCACGGCCGTCGCATCACACTGGCTGCAGTCCATACACGTCCCATGCGTCGGCAACCTTAAAAACAGTGAACCGGTTATTTGCGTACCCGCTGCCTGTTACCGCTCCGGCCAGCCCCGGAGTTTCCGCCAGATAACGGAGGCGATACAGTAGTTCCAGACTGTCATTACCCCGGCCACGATGACCAGTGCTACCCCCAGCACGGTACCGATCACAGTGAAGCCAAACAGGAACGCTGACCCGGTGAGCGTACACCACACCATGGCAATGAAACAGGCGAACCGGGACGGTGCCGGCCGTTTCGGAAGGGGCGGCGTCTCCAGTACCGGGCTGATCGCACGGTTGTACAACCAGTCGAACGGTGTCCGGTGAAACACCAGCCCGATAGCGGCCATCACCGCCAGGAAGTACATGATCGCAGCACTGTACAGCACAGTACCCGCGGCAGCACCAACCGTACAGACCAGGGGCGAAAACCGTAACCCCCGCGCCACTGCAGGATCCTCCACATCACAGAACCCCTGAACATCAAGCTTCTGCCGCTCCCATTCACTGAAGGACATGGTGCAACCGGTAAAAAATTGGCCTCAACCGCCTTAAATACCTTGCTGGAGCCAGTCAGTTAACCGTGAACACACGGTAATTCAGCCGTGCCACCACCGCGACGAAGATGGCGCCGCCGAGGAACAGCACCGATGCAACGATCTCCATATCGATGTATACCATGTCACTGACCAGCTGCAGACTGTACAGAAGATACCCAACGATGAACAGGCCGATGAAGCCACTGATCTTCGTCCACGCAGCCGCCAGCTTACTCTCCCCCAGATCCTTCCGGAACTGTAACGCCGTTGCAAACCCGTACAGCATGATAAGGATACCGGCAGCGGTCAACAAGAGTGGTAGTGATTCCA
>JALDAF010000017.1 GCA_022729315.1 Candidatus Nanohalalkaliarchaeum halalkaliphilum
CGTACCAGGTGCAGACCTTCATCCACATCGTCCGGCGTGATATCGCCGTCCATCTGGAGGAGGGTGATGTTGTCCGGGTCAGCGTCGATCATCGCAACAGGGATGTCTGCCGATCCGTATGCATCCTCCTCTCCGGCAACGTCAAGCACCATCGTCTCGTCAAGCTTTCCGACGGCTGATGCATTGACAAGTCCGTTCATCTTGATACCGGCATCTGCCAGTGCAAGTCCGGCGGCTGTGATGCCTGTCACTCTCGTGGAGGCATCCGCTTCGAGAACTTCGACGAAGACCTCGATGGAGGCCTTCGGGTACTCGTGCAGGTCGACTGCTGGTTCAAGTGCGCGTCGGGTGACAAGTGAAATCTCCTTGTCCCGTCGGCTTGGCTTCGGGTTCATCCGGTCGTCGACCGAGAACGGTGCCATGTTGTACCGTGCCTCGAGTCGTGCCTTGTCCGGTTCCTGTAGGTGCTCCGGGTGGAGAACCTTCGGTCCGAACACGGCTGCGACGATACGGGTGTCACCGATCTCTACGAACGCAGAACCGTCCGCTTTCTCAAGTACGCCGACCTCCATGTTGATGTCACGCATCTCTTCAGGCTGCCGCCCGTCAAGTCGTGTTCCATCAGCTTCGATCAGGTCTTCCTTTACTTTTTGGGGCATTCAGCATTCACCTCCGTTTGTGAATGGTGATCGCAGGAAACTCGTTTCCGAGTTCATGCTGTCACCTCCTGTGTCTGTCCAGCGTTCTCATTGAGCCACTGTTCCATGCGTTCGGTCAGGTTATCGGTGTGTGCCTCGTCGGCAACCTTCTTCACTGCTGCTGCAGCTGTGTCGATGTCCTCACCGTTGATCCAGACGCGGCCGTTCTGACCGATAACGATCTCGGTGTCGGTCGCGTTCTTGATCGTGTTCACCATCGTGCCTTTCCGGCCGATGATGCGCGGCACCGTACTCGGGGGTACTGTGACGATCCGCCCGCCTTCAAGTTTCCGGGCGTTCCGGGAGTCCATCGAAAGCTTCACGTCCTTTCCTTTTGTGACGTTCGTGACTTTTGCAACGATGGCGTCTCCCATGCCGTACCACTGTGAGATGTCGTCGTCGTGGTCCACGTATTCGTCGACTGCTGCGTTCACGTGCATGAATGCACTGTATGCGCAGTTGATGTCGACGTTCCAGTTGGATGGACCGACGCGCTCGATCTCACCGATGATGGTGTCGCCTTCCTGTGGCTGATACTTTCCTTGTTTGGGTATTACTTTGACTGTGCCGTCCCGCCGAAACTCGACGGAGCCGACGTACGCCGCAACGATCTTATCGTTACGGGCGTATGTACCGTTACCCGGCTCCAGGTCAGCACCTTCGTACAGGACCTGGCCTGGCGTAACGATGTCTCTATTCTCTACGTGCTTACTCATGTTGTCAGTTCACCTGTTGTGGTGAAAACGGGAGAAGGAATCGTGTTTTATCGTGAAATGAACTTCTCCTCTATTTTTCTCACGTATACTAACTCGGTAGAAAATTTTATAAACGTGTTCTGCAGAGCGGGTTTATTCCGGTCATATACCCTGCTATGCCATCGGAATCGCTGTTTAACAGCCCGTTTCACCGTTTTTCTGGATCGCCCTGGTAGTCACGGAACATCACTGGCCGATCAGGGGTATCCTCTTCGCCTGTCGGCTGGTCAGACTCTAGCTCTTCGCTGGGTTGGACGTGATACTGGGAGTCCTCGGACAGTTCTTCAGCATATGTAACATCTTCTGGGTCAAACAGGAGCCGGTCAGAGAATGATTCAAGTACGGACTGGAAACGGGGATGCACGGCAACCTCTCGATCTTTCAGAGAAATTTCTTCGTTTTCAGGGCCAATGCTTACAGCGTTATCCGGGAGACGTTCCAACCGTTTCTCCAGCGACATCCAGCCACAATCCAGCCATGTTGTAGAGTCATCGATTGTGCCATCCCAGAGCGCGGTTGACCTGGCAACAGCAAGCAGTTCCTGCCACTGCGGCAGGATGAGGTTTTCCGGCAGTTCATCCGCTTCCCACCGGTCACGGAAGTCAATGTTCGTCTGTTCGTACCCGTCAACGAACCGTTGCAGGTGTTCTGCATTTTCCGTTCCGGTTGCTGCCACTGCTTGAAGCGTACCACGTTCAACGTCTTCCAGGATCCCTTCTTCAGCCATCCGGTCAAAATGGATCGTGTACTCTGGTCGGTAGTTCGGCCCGTCACGACTGAGGAATCCTTCGCGTACGGCACTGTCAAACACTTGTTTCACATCATGGTAGTCCAGATCGTCGCGCCGTTCCTCCACGTCCTTCATGAGTTCATGCTGTCGGAGTGAGGAAGCGATTTCAGTGAACACATCCCATTGCTCCCCGCTGTCGAAGCATACAGGATACGAGATGAGTTCATCAAGTTCGTCACGGACCCCCTCCCAACCACCTTCCTGCAGGACCGTGTACAGCTTTTCCGCGGCTGGACTGACCTCGTACTCCAGTGACGGTCCGGCGTCCGTACTGTCGAACACACCCAGTTCTTCCAATCGCTTGTAATGCCGATCCACCGCGTCCCGTGAAACGTCTGACGCATCGATGATCTGCTGCCGAGTGGCGCCATCCTGGGACAGGATCTCCACACCGTTTTCAAACACCTTCTGTGTATACTCGTTCTGCAGTGCCTCATACAGCTCATCCACATCGATATCGCTCCAGTCGACCTCATCAATGTCCACATCAATGGTTACGTCTGCACTGTTGAGGAACTGTTTCAGCAGTTCCCCGGTATCCGATGCTATGTCGATACGCCGGTCCAGGTGCACGTCCTCGATCTCGTCCGCGAACTCGTCCAGCCAGTCCGTGGACACGGTATAGTCGTGACCATCCCGTACAAACGCACCACGCTCCTCCAGTTCACGGTAATGGTTCCCGACCGTCTGTGATGTAACATCAAGGAGTTCGGCGACATCGGCCTGCGTCCCACCGTCCTGAAATACACCGGCCAACGCGAGGAAATAGTGTTTCTGCCGTTCACTATCGAACCAGTCATGCTCGGCTTCTGCAGGACCACCCGCAGGTTCAGCGGTTTTCACCACGGATGTGCCCACAAGGGTGTACAGATCATCCGTCGCTGACCGTGTGAGGCCATCCGCCTCGATTAGTCCGGCCTCCTCATATTTTTCCCGGAACCGCCAAAGCACGGATTGGTAGCCGATTTCGTCGATGTCCTCGGCGATGTCCTTCACGCTTGCACCGGTGGCAAGATGAGGAAGCGCAGTTTCAAGGATGTCCAAATCGCGTTCATCCAGCTTCACATCCGTGAGAGGTGCACGGTCCGCAAGTTTCCGGAGGACATCCCCGGTACCGTGTTTCACCGTGTACGACCAGGACCCGTCATTTCTCGATACAAGTCCGGCGTCCGCAAGAACGTCGTAACGGGACTGAACGGTGTTCGCACTATAGTCCAGTTCGTCTATCGCATCGGCTTTGGTCCCGCCGTCTGCCAGGGTTGTTACAAGTGTGTGCGCTATCTCCAGGTCCTGTTCTGTGTTGAGTTCGGGGAGTAGTTCGCTAACTTTTTCATCGAGATAGTCTTCATCGGGGCTGAGTGCGTCGTTGAGACGGGAGGAAAGAACGTCCGCGTTCCTGACTGCCTTATTATACACTGCCGTATCCTGGTAGCCGTTCCATGAATCGTCGGACAGGCGGGTGTTCCACCCGGGTGTGAGGCAGTCCCCATCTCCGTTTCCTAACAGTGGTTCGAGAAGCTGGGCTTCGTCCTCCAGACTGACCATGTCACGGTCCACGGATACAAGGCCGTATTCCTCTAACCGGGGGACATGCGTCTGATAGAGCCCAACGTATATCCGCTTCCGATCCTGCGAACCAAGGTTTGCCGGTGTCGTATCGTATTCTGACGCGGCGATCGCCTCCGCTATTTCGCCGAGCGGTGCTGCATTATCTTCATTCTCCATCAGGTATTGAAGGGCTGCTCGCCGTCGTTCGACCCTGAGTGCGTCGAATGCGTCATCCTTCGGGATAGATAATGCGGACGCCGTATCCTGATATTCCTCCCCCATCCGATACCACAACTCCGTCCTCATTCTAGAATATTAAATAACTGCTGCGGTTCTTGAACGGTTGTACACAGAAAAAACCGGATGCCTACACGTCGGTAACTTCTACGGCGCCGCTGGTGATGGACTCCAGTTCGCTCATGAGTTCGACCTGGACGCCGGCAGGAAGCTTTATCCTGGCCATGAACGCGTCGTTCCCCCATTCTTCGCTGAGGATTTCCGCGTGCTGCTTGATCACACTGTAGCATTTGCCGGCAAACTTGTTGGGTATGCGGACCGCAATCTCTTTCTCCTCAAGTGAGATCGGGATCTTCGGACGGATCGCGTCCACGACCCGGGAGATCTGCTGTTCGGTGGGTTCCATCGGATCGATCTGGACGCCAGCCTCCTCCATCGCGTTCTCGATCCGTTTCGGTGGATGGGGAGAGTTGGTCTGCGGGTTCATGGCACGCCGCGCGATCTTGCTCACCACCTGTTTCCGTTTCTCCTCCCGGAGCTGGTTGCGTTGCTCCGTGGTAAGCTCCATCCGTCCCTTCTCGAACAGTTTCTTTGCAGCTTCCGTGATATTCTTTGTTCCGAACTCGTCCTCAATATCTTCTGCAGAGGCGCGTTCTGCGGCCCGTGCGTCAGTGAAGACCTCCTGGACGAACAGTACCCGGTCGAAGTCATCTACGTCACCCCGCTTGTAGGCGAACGCCTCATCAGGCTTCACCAGGATCTCCAGTTCCCGGTCTCCACTGTATTCAACACGGATCGCATTTTCAGGGTCCATACACCTGTCACTCTCATCAGAGATTTAAAGACGTTTCCATCCGTGACGCTTAACTGGTTGGCCGGACCGGTATAGCAGATGCTACCCGGTAAAAAAACAGGGAGAGGTAGACTGCGCGGTACAGCAATTCAGAGGCTGAATCCGCGCTCTTCAAGCTGGTCCGGCATCACACGGTGGAAGCCATCATCATCGATCGTCGACAGTTCCACGTTCTCCAGGGAGATATCGTCCTCAGCACGGTTCAACGCGGTCAATGCCAGTTCGATCGCAGCATCTTCCTCCATGTCGTCCTCGTACTCGTCCTCAAACAGTTCATTAGCCGCGTCAGCACCACGCCCGATCGCAACAGCCTTCCACTCCTTGAGGATACCGGAGGGATCTGTCTGGTACAGTTCGGCGTCATCGTTCATGCCGCCGACCAGCATCGCGAGTCCGAATGGGCGGACACCGCCGTACTGAGTGTACATCTGCTTCCGGTCCGCCAGGAATTTCGCGAGTGCACCGGTCTGGATCGGTTCATCATATGCCATCATACTGCGCTGTGCCTCTTCCCGTGCATCGTTCACCAGTACCCGTCCGTCAGCAACGAGGCCGGATACGGCAACGCCTGCGTGATCGTCCACGACGAACACCTTGTCCGGGTTTCGAGACTGGAGTTCCAGTGTTTCACGGGTTGCGGCCAGCAGCACACCGTCAGCAAAGGTGATACCGATCGCGGTAGATCCTTTCTTTACTGCTTCACGTGCGTACTCGACCTGGAAAAGTCGTCCTTCAGGGCTGAAAATCGTTTTCGCCCGGTCGTATTGCATCTGTTGGTTACCAAGCTGCATTGTAATATACTCACCTAAGAACGCATAAACCATACCCTGCAAGTTTTATAAAGTGATTGATGCCTGAGACTACTGGACGATACCAGGTACCACCGGTCTTTATTTGTCGTTGTCGTACCCGATTTGTTCTCTGCTACCTTTTGCATACATGGATTTGTTCAGTACGGACCCAGGAACGTAGATTAAACAGATTTTTAAGCTCAGGTGAGAATTTATATGGGGGTGCAATGTATGCCAGGACTGGAAGATGCTGATGACTTTGTTGAGTTTGATGAAGATCTACAGTTGGAGCTGAGGCGTTTGTTTTCGGAGTGTGAAAACTGCCAGATCAGGAATAATGAGCGATTTAATGAAATCCTACAGTATATCGTGGAGTCTCCGGAGTTGGAGGAAACTGAACACGGCGAAGATCTCGTTAATTTGATGAAGACTCTTGTCCCTGGCCTGGCAACGGCAGATGTGCATGAACGCGAACAGCCCACATTTGAAAGGATACAGGAAGAGTACGGGAACTGGGTGTTTCACGATATCCGATTTTCCATCAGCTTTGGCCGATGCAGTTCTGATCCGTTACATGGAGAGCGATCATATGATACAGAGATCGCGGGAATGGACTGGGAAACCGGGAGAAACTTCTACGGGGTCAAGGTTGCTGCTGATGCGACCAGTCCAGAAGATGTCAAACGCAGCGGCCATTATGCCCTGAATTATAGTGGGAATGATACCTTTGAGAATCTCTGCCTCCTGGCTGGCATAGATGAGGACCGGACAGATGTTGATGAACTGTACGAGAATGCACACCGGGTATTGGAAGAGCAACTACAGTATGATGATCCGTCAGCATTATTTGGGGAACTGGAAGAGATAGGAGCTAAATATGATATTCCTGCTCCTACAGAGTCATGACAGATAATTTTTCTCGGCGCTGTCAATCGTCCCCGTAACCCCGAGCACGTGCACCGTTACCGGAGTCCGACCGATCTCGCTGATCAGTACGAGTGCGGCTCGCACCTGCTCCACGTGATCCTTGTGGACGCGGATACCGCCCTTCTGCTGCTCCCTGTCGTACAGGTCCTTCATGATCCAGGGCTGTGCATGTGCCACGCCCTGTTCTCCAAGAAGGTTCAGCATCGTATCCCACGCCGCGTTGACGAACGATCCCAGGTCATGCTGCTCGTCAGACAGGATCTCGAACAGGATGTACCGCTGTTTCTCCCGTAGGCTGGATGGAAGGG
Source organism: Candidatus Nanohalalkaliarchaeum halalkaliphilum (assembly GCA_022729315.1). Lineage (GTDB taxonomy): Archaea > Nanohalarchaeota > Nanosalinia > Nanosalinales > Nanohalalkaliarchaeaceae > Nanohalalkaliarchaeum > Nanohalalkaliarchaeum halalkaliphilum. The sequence continues at coordinate 6,908 of JALDAF010000017.1, forward strand.
TCTGCAGGTCATTGCTCATTTGCTATCACCCTGGCTGTCGAGGCATCCCTTTCAGTGTTGGGTTCCTCAACGAGGAACCCTTCGTTGCGTGTCGACCGAGCGTAACCAGTCGGGATGGATGGTAACGTCTGCAGTGTATCATCGTTACTCATCCTGTTCCACCTCCTCGTCAACTTTACGGACACCGGGCTGAACCGTCTCTTCGGACGTCACTCGATCCGCCCGGTCAAGTATCTGTTTCGGGATCTCGGATACGGTCCTGAAACCCGGTTTCAGATCCATGCCGAGGATGCGTGGGATCGATGCCAGATCACGCGGTCCCCGCAGCTGGTGGATGTTCTGCGCGCCGCTGGACGTGATGATCGGTGCCCCAAACTTTTTGCAGAGTCGTATGTTCCGCCGCATATGGGACAGGACGTGGGAACGCACTTTTCCACGGGTCTCCAGCAACTGCCGGACATTCAGCTGTACTGCCACACGGTTCTCCGCTGCCTGCTTCGCCATCACATGGTCCAGTCCAGAGTCTTTCCGCCCAAGCTCCGGATGCGCCAGCACATCGACACGGGTGTCGCCGCAGGCAGCCCGGTTCACGGAAACGTCTCCGCCGTGAACCACCAGAACATCCACCTCATCCCTGATCTGCTGCACCTGCCGCTTCAACGCGTCTCCGTCATCCGGCCGCAGCTTCGCGCCCACGCGGACATCCATATTGGTGGAGATGTCCGCTACAGCATCCGTGATATCCCCCACATCGTGCTTCTCCGCCACATAGTCCGTGATGGCGACCCCGGAAAACCCGAGATCTTCCGCGCGCTGCACCATCTCCACGACAGGGTCACGGCCAGCGGAAAGCGTAGTCTGCATACAGAGTTCGTAAAATTTACGGTCCATACCGTTTATTTATAAACAAACGCTTAAATCTGTGAACCGTCTTGAGAAACCCTGCTGTGGAGGCAAACAAAAAACCTGGATCACAGTCCCCGGTCATCTACTTCAATACCGTATTCGGACAGGACCTCTCCAACCGCCCAGTATAACGGGTCGGCACCGGTTCCGATGTCGCTTTTGAGGTAGGCGGTACGCGTTCCGTGGTCAACATTTACACGGATCAAACCACGGGCATGTTCGGGTTGCAGGTAGAACTCTTTTCCGGAAAACGATAGGTCTCCGACGACACGCAGTTTCTGGTCGTGAATGCTGCCGGCGTCAATGTCGTACACATCATTGACCTCGGCCACGGTCCAGCCTTCCTGTCCGCCTCTCTGCAGTTTCTCTCCGCGGTCCGCAAGTGCCTCCTCGAGGTCGGTCAGGTACTGTGGAGAAGACTGGTCACCGCCACATACTTCGCTCATACCTTGATTTATGCCGTGATTTGCTTAAATAATGTATAGTTGTTTGGGAATTCATTGAATATATGGATTGAACGTGGGTGGCGTACTGGGTCGGAGGATGCGATACATTTACATACCAGCAGGAACAGTACTGTACCTGTTATGGAGGCCAAGACGTATGATTCGCAATGGGAGGAGGCGCCGGAAGAGCCAACACCTGGAGGATACGTACAGAAAATCGCTGAACTTTCTCACGACCTGGGGATGGAGAACCGGTTGATATACTTCAAGTCGGTGGATGAGGATGGAAACCGGGAAGGGTTCGAAGGACCGGAAGACGAAGGACTGGAACGACTGGAGGATGCTGTCGTTGATAACGTCCGCGTCGAGTACGGTGACGACGACCGACACATCGTGTTCGAATACGATTCCGGTGCTCTGGGAAAACCGTACAGTCTTCAGGTGGCGGGAGATGAAGCGTTGAAGGAGCGGATCGAATCCGCAGTCGACCAGCAACTCTCAGAATCTGTCGGCCAGAAACTGGAGGATAAGGTCTCTAACTTTACGGACCGTGTCAACCGGTACCTGACCGATCGGCACGACGACTAACAGATAAATGCATGTATACTATGTGATGTGAGAATACACGTTAGTTACAGGTTAGTTTGCCCGGTTCTGGTTGGCCTGTTTCGACGGCCGGGATTTTTCGGATCCTTTCCCTTTGTTCTGTAGTCCACGGTTCTTCTTCCCTGCAGCGGTCTTACCGCGGTGTGCCCGGGACCGTTCCTCTGTGATCCAGTTGATATCCTTGTCAGCCTGGATCTCAGGATGCTCCGGGTCAACCAGGATGACCTCAAACCACTTATGGATCGCATCCTCTGCAACCGGGTACGAGTTCAGCACTTCCAGGTTCGGATACTTGCGGGAGACACGTTCCTCCGTGATCTGCTGGAGGGATTTCCCGGTGGAAAACTTGGACTGGCCGGAACGCTTCGGTCGTCGACCGGCACGCGGATGCTTCCGTTTCCGGCCACCACGCTTCACACGTCCGCGGACAATGGTGAACCCGTTCTTGGCCTTGTATCCCTGTGCACGGGCCTTGTCGATACGGGTCGGTCGTTCCATGCGGACGATGGAGGGCTGGCGACGCCATTCGATCAGTCGGTCCTGCCAGACCTGCTCCAGTCCTTCACGCGGCTGCTTCCACGCCTCCCGGACATGCTTGTAAAATCCCATTGCAGTCACACAATTCCGCTAAAATCTTTTTATATCAATGCCCTTAGAGGCGTAAGAGTCCAGTGGGTCTTGCAATGATTTAAGTTCTGATGGTAATAATCCTCTTGTGATGGCTGCAGAACGGGAGGAACATCCGCGTATCGGACGCCGGCGGTTCCTGAAACTGTGTGGTACCGCTACACTCGCGGGACTTACAGGGATGGTCGGGTACCGTGTCCTGGCCCCCGGTCACCGGCAGCAGCCGACCCCGACCGGCCGTGCTTCTGCTTCATTTGATGAAGAATCCTCTCTGGAAGCATTCTCCAACATCCGCCACGAGGAAAACCTGCAGATCGTCAGCGACCCCGAGAACGAGGGGCAGGTACTGCAGGTAGCAATCCCGCAGGGAAACCATTACGGAGTGTCGATGGATTACCGGGTTGACTCTGAACCGGATGAGCTGTGGGCACAGTACGCACTGTATATCCCGGAAGACATCAGTTTCAATACGAACGGAAAACTACCTGGATTTGCCGGCGGTGACGCCGGGTATGGTGGTCGGATGCCGGATGGGGAAAACGGGTGGACCGCCCGCGGCCGATTCGCTGAAGGAAACCAATCAGGAACCGTAAACGTCGGATACTATGTGTACGATATGAACACGAGCGGAAGGATCGGCGACCCATATGAGTGGGACGTCAACCTGGAGCTCGGGAGATGGCACACTATCCGGCAGCATATTATACTGAACACACCAGGAGAACAGGACGGGGTACTGGAGGGCTGGGTAAACGGTGACAACGTGTTCGAACAGGACGGGTTCGAGTTCCGCAGCACCAATGACCTGGCCATAGACCGGTACTGGTTCGACATCTACTGGGGTGGTGACCCAACCGCACCGCAGGACACGGAGTTCTTCTTCAATGACCTGCACGTCTCGAGGGACGAACCATCCGACCAAACTGGCGATAATGGACAGGAGTCCGGAGGCTGGCGATCGCTGTGCTGAGACAGCCAGAGGTAACGAGTTTCATTTAAATGTGCTGGCGGATACATATACTGGAGAACGGATAACATGGAGGACACGGAGCAAACACAGAGTTTCTCATACCTTGTTGGTGAACGCCTCGTAAACGCATACACTGACGGCTACATCTACACGGCCACCATCCGCGAACACGAACTCCCTGAAGCAAACCGGCCGCTGCAAGACGAAGATGTTCAGGAACTTATCGAGCAGGAAGTCGACGAAGCACTCCGCCCAGTATACAAGGACCGTAACAGCGCATGGCATGATATCAAGGAAGACCTTACCATCTCCGTCTCAGACAACAGACTCCGCCTCGCATACATGCCGGAAGACGTTCTCGATCAGTACAACGCGACCAGCGTATTCCTGGACTGACTGCTGGACTATGATACGGGTTCCGTGGTCTAGCCTGACAGTTCTTCCATGACCGTGTCGACCAGTTCCTGGGCCTGTTCTTCGCCGTCCTTGGAGAGGACAAGCCATCGTCGCCCGGAGTCGTACCGTACAGCAAGTTCTTTCTCTTCTTCAGCCTGGTAATCGCCTTCAGGAACGTAGAAGTCGATGAAGGACGGGTCTTCGACACCTTCCTGGAGGAGGCTCAGCTTTTCTATTGTCCGTACCTTGTACCCTTCGACAGCTGTCAGTATTTCCGGGTTGCCGTACACCCATCCGTCATCGTCACCGCCTGAGAAGTCGCTGCGCTGTAAGATGTACTCGGCATCTGCAGCGTTGTGATGGTATTCAGGACTCTTTGATTCATCTCCTGGTTCTCCGGCTGGCCATATCTCGACATGGTAGTCGTGGTGGTCAGCGGCAGTCTCTATCGCATCCAGAACAGCACGTGTATCAACGGTTTCTTCGGGAGTATATCGTCCAAGATGGTTGCTTGCCTTTGTACGGCGGTCGGCAGATGATGGAATGAGCATTGACATGGGTATCTGGCAAACAGGTTAGTTTCGTGCCATTAAATCAGTATCGGTGGCCAATGCCGCGATAGAACGAACACCGGAAACGGTCAGTCTTCTGCAGCATCGATCTTTTCTGATTTGATCTGCTCCTTTGCGGAACGGTACATTTCGACCTGTTCCACCGGTTTATAAGAAGCATAGGTTTCCACTCGTTCGACCGCTCCTTTGATCCCAGCGTAAACCAGCACTGGGGTTGCGGCGAGCCCGACCACTGCGACACCATCACCTGTGCTGATCGCACTGTCCGTAAGCGTGATAACCGCATCCTGATAGAACGTACTGCCGCTGTACGCGTCACCGCCTACATGCCCTACGACCTCATCAGCCAGGAATCCGATATTAGCTACGCCGGCTGCTGTAAGAATATTGTCTTTCGGTCCGTTATCCAACGCGTACCGGAGCGACGCGAACGAATCGCTTGAATGTTCGGCCAGGTTGTTCTCCAGCTCAGCATGTTTCTCCGATAAGAACGTATACGCTGCCTCCCAATCGCCGTCATACATGGATTCGACGTCAGCCACAAGGTCATCAACAGAACTGTGCGGATAATTCAAACCGTCTGCCTCCCACGCTCCCATACAGTATCTTCTATATCACGATACTTTTCAGCCTTTCGACTCAACTTCCGGTGCAGAATCCACGTAGCGCACCGTTCCCTGCTGAACGTTGCTCGAATCAACTCCGTTTATTCCTCTTCAAACTTCAGTGCAACGGAGTTGATGCAGTACCGTTTCCCGGTCGGTTCCGGCCCGCTCCCGGAATCAGCGGTTCCGGTCGATCGAGTGAAATCTTCCGATTTCATCGAGTCATTGAACACGTGGCCGAGGTGGCTGCCGCACCGTGCACACACTACTTCGGTCCGCGCCATGCCGTGGCTGTGGTCTTCTCGGAGTTCCACGTTCTTCTCATTGATCACGTCTCGGAAACTGGGCCAGCCCGTACCGGAATCGAACTTTTCCTTGGTTGTGAACAGTTCCTGTCCGCAGCCCGCACAGCGGAACACACCTTCATCGTCGACATCCAGCAGGTCTCCGCTGAACCGGGGTTCGGTGCCGCGCTCCCGCAGAATACGGTACTCTTCCTCTGTTAGCTTCTCTCGCCATCCGTCTTCAGTGTCCGGGAGTTCAGTGGTGTCGTTTGTCATTGGTAGGTATACTATAGAAAGTAAAAAGAAAAAGGGTTATGCAGTTTGCAGGAGTGAGACATGTGGTTCCATGCTGGTTCTGCGGGACTGAAGCCACTACCTATTTAAGAAAGTGGTTACGGGAAATGTAATGCTGGTATTTTCATGGTAGTAGAGGACGTTCCTGTGGAACTGGTGGCTGAATGGCTGATCAACCCGGCGATCGTGCTGATAGTACTGCTTATCGCGTTTATTTTCGGGTCCTCGGTTGTGAAGCCGTTCGTGACGCGGATGGTGCGGCGGCGGGATGAAACAGGTCACCTTGCGAAACCCCTGTCCCGTGTCGCCCTGTACCTGACCGTGTTCCTTGGACTTGGGATCGGCCTTGCCGCTGGTGGGTACCGGGACCTGTTCACCGTGCTGGGGACGATCGTTGCCGCGGCCACGATCGCCGGAGGGTTTGCGATGCGGGACACGCTGAGCGCGCTGGTGGCCGGTGTGTTCATCTTCCTGGACCGGCCGTTCCGCATCGGTGATGTGATCACGTGGGATGATGAACTTGGCCGGGTAAAGGATATCCGTATCCGCACCACCAGGATCGAAACGTTTGACAATGAACTCATGTCTGTTCCGAACGATGAGATCACGGGGACGGCCGTCACAAACCTTTCGGCAAACCCACAACGTCGGCACAGTGTTTCCCTGGGCATCGGCTATGATGACGATCCGCAGGAGGCAAAACAGATCCTTCTTGACATCCTGGATGGGACGGAACACGTGCTTGCCGAACCCGAGCCCCAGGTGGTGATCGATGAACTGGGAGATTCTGCGATCCATCTCTTGGTCCGGTACTGGATGAACGAACCGTCTCCGCGTGGACCGGCTGCAGTACGGGATGAGATCTACCAGCGCGGCATCGATGCGTTCGACGAGGAAGGCATCAGCATCCCGTACCCGACCCGGACGATAGACGGGGATACGCTGCGGATCGAGGACGGGCGGGATAAATAAAGAAAAACGGGGGCCGGTACGGGTTCCTGGCGTTCAGTCCCGTACCGTGTACGCAACCCCGAGGATGCTGGCTCCGATAACTGCCGCGGAAACCAGTGTTTCTGAAGATACTGCTGGTGTTTCTACAGCGATCTGTGTGAGTCCGAGTGCGTCCGGCACACTTGTCTGGGCGACCAGGGCAAGGACGGCGATGGCCAGGACGGCACCCATCGCTGCGAAGACCCGGCTGTAACTCTCCGGTGTTACACCAACGAGCGCAGTTGCGATGACTGCTGTGAGGCCCACAATGAGGACCAGGCCCACGCCCCCGTACAGCGCCGTAAATTCTGGTCCGATACTCCGGACCGCAGGACTGGAGACAGTGTACAGGGCAGTCACTGCACCGATAACGGTGTTTACCTGCCGGCTTTTATCACCGAACAGCTGGAGCTGGGTGAGGAGACCGTAAATGATCGCGAAGACCAGGAGGAACGGAAGTACAACTGTGTACAGTCCAGTTCCCTCCAGTGAGGCGACCACACCTTCAACGTTTGTCAAGTTATCACCTTACAGTAATAACACAATCTACATTTATAAAACTTCCGGTTTAGGCCCGCTATTAAACAAATTTTTAGCTTTGAGCGTTTCCATCGTCTTCGGGGGGGGCGGGACCGGCAGATAGAAATAATCGTGTGCCCAGTTATCATGTATGTCCACCTACCAGGATCATCTGCTGTTCGGGTCGGTGCTTGTGCTCATATTCTCCTACTTTATGGGGCCGTTCCTTGCGTACAGCCTGGAGGCGGTACTGGTGTCCGCAGCATTTATCCTGCTGGCATCCATCTTCCCCGACATAGATCATAAAGGCTCTGTGGTGCATAAACGCATGAAATCACTTGTTGTGCTTCTCCTGGCAGCAGTCCCCATCACCATCGGCTATCCCAACGTTGCGGTGATGATCGCGGGCGGGAGTCTGACAGCCGTTGGAGCATACTACACGTTCGGTCTTATCAAACCGAAACATCGAAAGGTTACCCACACGTTCCGTTTTGCTGTCCTGTTTTCCACGATCGTGGGTGTTTTCTCGTTAGTTGTTTTCGGGTCGTTCCTTCCCGCCATATTCACGTTCATCGCATACCTCTCCCACCTCGTGCTGGATGGAACGTTCCAATGAAGTTATCTCGGGGGAGAGCAGGCATCAGTGTGTGATGATTTCGGTGAAGATATCTATTTCGGTGGATACCCGGGTTGCAAGAAGTGATGTGTCTATGCCGAGTTCCTGGAACGCAGGTTCCTGTGCGTACAGGACATCATTGAAACTCCGGCGGAACGTCCAGGTCTCCTGCCGGATTTTTGTTAACCGGTTTTCCGGCATCTCCTTCAGTAATCGTTGAAGGTAGGTGACAGCGCTTTTCCTGTTGGCCTCGGCCTGTTCCAGAGTGAACGCTGCGACATCGGATATCAGCGGATCATCAAGCTGTGTAAGTTCGTCCATGATCAGGCTGCCGCTGATCTCACCGGCGATCACCATCCCGATCAACAGGCTGACAGGGTCTGTCGCGTCATCGTAAAGCTCCCCCATGCGGTATTCGAACGATGGAACGATCTCATCGGTCTCATTCAGCAGACTCAGACACCGTCCCCAGACATCCGAACCCTGCATGCGGGACGTTGCCAGGAGGAGTGCAAGCCGCTTCGTGTCCATGTCAGATGCACGCTCGAGAACCCGGCCGCAGAGCTTGAGATCGATCAGTTTTCCGAAGTGGAACTGGGTGGCGACCGTGGCAAGCGCGTTCAACTTTTGTGGGGAAAGCTGGAAGTTACGGTCCCAGCATATATCGTCATGGGGTCGCCACGTCGAGGTTTGTTCGTAGAACGCAGGGTCGATATCCAGTCCAACACCGTTTCCGTACACCTCTGACCGTGGAATCCGTTTCATCGCAGTATCTGCATCAGCAGTAACGATATAATCTTGTATAGCTCCCGCCTATTTCCATCTCCCGGTCACTGGTGGAAATGTAAAAGAAAAAGAAGGGAAGGCGGTTTAACTGCGGTCCCGTACCTCTGCCACGTCTCCAAGCGTCTGTCCGCCAGCGGACCTGGCGTCCTGCTCATAGCCAGTGGCCTCGCTCACATCCTCGTACAGACTGATACCGAGCGCGCTCTCAAGCTTCCGGGCCAGCTTCCGGTCGGGGGACAGTTTCCCGGTTTCCACACGGTGGATAACCGAGTCCTTCTCCTTGATCTGTTCCGCCAGATCTTTCGGACTCTTCCCGTGCTGTTCCCGCGCCTGTTTCACACGGGTGCTGTAATCCTCCACCAGTTCATCATCCGGCTCGTCCCTGGATGAACGTGTTTTCCGGGCTGGCCGCGGTGTTGGTGTGGACGGTGTGTTTGCCGTCGGACGTTTCACAACCTCTCCAAGATCCTGGCAGTCATCACAGAGTTTCAGCGTGGTACCTTCCACCTTTGTGTTCACCAAATCTCCGGATTCGCCACAGACTTCGCATGTTCCCATTTTCGGTAGCCTCAAATCAGAACAGTTCGTAAGCTGTTTAACAGCCAATCACTACCGTATCATACGCTGTTCACAGTAATAAAACTTTATCCAATTCCACTACATAGCGCCATGGAACCAACACGTTCGCCGCCAGCATACACGATGGAACCCTGTGACGCCGGCGGCTGGAAGGCACGGTTCAACCCGGAGGAGTTCGAACAGGTCGCGGATCGTATCCGTGGAAACGAAACGCTGGACGTGGACACTGAACACATGCTGCTCTGGCACCGCGACGACATCAAGGTATCGTACGTCAAATCAAGCGGCGTCATGATGATCCGCACCGACGATGAACCAACAGCGGAAGAACTGGTGGAACACGCGCTTACCGGCTAACCGGACGCCTCTTCCCGCGTCTCACTCAAACCATCTTCGATCATCGCTCCGATATCAAACCGTTCCTCGATCCGCTCCATCTCCTCAACAGCACCATGCGTCTCCGGGAAATCGATGTTGGCCGCGCACTGCACACCGCCCTCCGTGGACACGGAAAACGTCCCGATATCCTTCGCAGTATCGATGATCTCGTTCTTATCCAGGCCGATCACCGGCCGCACCACCGGCATCTCCACCGCTGATCCGGTCACCACGATGTTATCCAGCGTCTGCGACGCGACCTGCCCCAGCGACTCCCCGGTCGCCAGCGCCTCCGCACCGACCCGGTCCGCCAGTTCCTCGGCCGTCTTATACATCACCCGACGCGAAAACAGGCAGTTGTAATGCACGTAGTCCTCATCCGCCTCCGCAAGAAACCGCTCCTGCACAAACCCATGCGGCACGATATGCACCGGGATATCCGTTTCATGCACCTCCTCCAGCACCTCAACCGTCTCCACCGCGGTCTCCACATCCTCCTGCGACGTGAACGGCTCCAAATCAAAGATAACAGCCTCCAACTCATGCCCGTTCCGCAGCAGCATATGCATCGCCACAGGAGAATCGATACCGCCAGAGTTCAACGCCAGTAGTTTCATCGGAGCCACACGGGTACCTATATAAAATCGAATCTTTAATAGTACAAACAGCCGTTACAACGTCTCTTGAGGTTTTACAACGATGCGGGAGGGGAAATCAGCAACACCTGGCACAATCCACAAAGCCGCAATTCTCACTGTTTTCACACTGCTCCTGATCACCGCCGGTGCCGCATTCGATGTAACATTCAACACGCCTCAGGCGGGCGACATCATTCATGACGATCAATGGTTCAATATCTCAGTCCCTGCTGAGGCAAACGTGACCAACGTCAACATCACCTATGACCAGTCGGATGGAGAACAGTTCACGGACAGTCTCGCAACATTATACAATGAGTCCCAAGGGCAGGACGCGTTCACTACAGAGAACGATACGACGGTTTTTGATGATGGTATGTTATGGCTCAATGCCTCCGCAATCAACCAGACCGGCCACCGCGACAGCACAGTGATCCAGGTCAACGTGAGTAATGAGGCGCCGACTATCACCCTAGAACATCCAGACGGCGAGGATGCCGTATCTGGTGACGTTTGGGTCAATGCAACAGCCACAGATACCGGATCATCTGTGGAACTGTTCCAGTACCGGTGGGTAAACGAGACCGGTGATGCCGAGACTGACTGGATATCCCTACTCGACGGAAATGACCTCTTTGATACGGAAGATACGGGAGGCGTACCTGAAGGTACGTATGATCTGGAGTTCCGTGCCAACGACACGGTCGGGAACCTGGCTGAGGACACTATAGTGGATGTTCTCGTTGACAACACCGATCCGAACGCAACCGATGCCCTGGAGTTCAACGCGTCGAACCAGTCAGCATTCCTGAACTCAGATGTTGCAGATGCGGTTCTTGGTTCGACCACTGTCGGCCTGAACTGGTCCGGACAGAACATGAGCACGGACTTCACCGATGACCGTCCAGAGGGGTATGAGCAGACAGAGCTAATGGTACAGGACCGGCCCTTCAACGTGACGACCGGTGAATTCGGGACATGGAGTGAATGGGAGTCCAGGGGAACGGTTGAAGCAGATGATAACGAGACGACCGTGACACTTGACAGTGGGTACGAACATAATATCAAACTGCGTGCGGTTGACACCGCCGGAAACTACGATGATTCAAATACGGTGACCGTTGCGATCGATACGGATGCACCGGAGTTCGCGATGAACGATGCTGGTGATAAACAGGTGACGCCGTTGGAGTGGACGAATGAGGAGGATCCGCGCATCATGGCGAACATCACGGACGTGGTCGGGATGGATAACGCCAGTATCGCGATGACTATTTCTGATGGAAACGGTTGGGAAGAATCGTTGAACCTGTCCACGCTGGGGGGCACGAATGCCTCATGGTATGAGGTGAAAACGGATGCGGAGAACAACACGCTGAACCTGTCACACGAAGAGGGATACACGGTTACGGTGGAGGCCACTGACCGGTTCGGTAACGTGATGGAGGACTCGTGGATGTTTGAAACAGATCTGGAGCCACCAGAATCTGTGGAACTCACGGAGGTTATGATTGCCGAGGCGAACTATACGGATGACGATAATCACACGTGGTACAAGGGGCATCACATGGTGCAGGTGACGTGTACGGATGGTGTGTCTGGGCCGGATGCGGTTGCTGCATTTGTTGGGGATTACAAAGAGTTTGGATGGAACGAGTCCCTTGTTGGGGAGAACGACGAGTATACAGGAAGCCTGACGATAGACGATCACGGCCAGGAGGAATATACGTTCAAGTGCCGGGATAAAGCTGGGAATATCAATGAATCGCAGCTCACGGTATCGGTGGATCGTCGTGCCCCATCACTGGAAGAGTCAACGGTGGAGGACGGAGACACCGGGCTGAATCAGGAGTTCTCGTTCCAGGCCAATTTCAGTGATGATGCCGGTCTCGACACGGGAGCAAGTGATGTCACGCTTGTAACCGGGGTGGAACAGGATGGAAGCATCAGCGGACTATCCTGGAGTTCATCTGATATGTCCGTGTCATTCGATGTGGTCGACCTCGATCCAGAGGAGTCATATGAGATCAAATTAGATCTTGTGGACAATGTGGGTAATGACGACACAGAAACGATCGGGTTCCGCACCGGCGAATCTGATGAGGAAGAGGATGAGGTTACCGGTCTTGGCGGTGGTGGCAGTGGTGCTGATCTGCTTGATTTCTATGATGTGCCGTCCAGCCTCAGTGTGTCGCAGGGAGAGGTGACCGAGTTCGATATGGAGCTGATCAACCGGGCGGATGTTGCATTGACCGGGATCACGATCAACATGTTCGCTCTCGGTGGACCGGTGTTCACGCCGAGCGATGACGGATTCTCCATCGAGAACAATACGATCGAAGACGTGTCCGTGGAGGTTGATGCGTCGACGACGCCTGCGGACAACTATTATCCGATGATGTACGTGGAGACGGATGAGGATATCATCATCTCCCACGAGATGCTTGTCGAGGTTGAGGCCACGGAACCGGATCTCAGTATCTCCGGGCCGGAAGAGGTTGACGTGATCGCCGGTGAGGAAACAAACATCACGTTCACAGTCTCCAACAGCGGGGGTGACGCAAACGACCTGTCCGTGGAGTACGTGCTTGATGCACTGGACGTGGAGCTGGTGGACACGGTCGGATCGATCACTGCCGGGGATGAGAAGACGGTTACGCTCCAGGTGGTGGCAGCCGAGAATGTATCGCTGGAACAGTATGCAGGAACACTCACCGTGTCCTATGGAGACGAAACGGTTGAACATGACTTTGCGGTACGGGTACAGCCAGGCGACCAGGGTGAACGAGAGGCGATCGCGTACCAGATAGACCTGCTTGAAGAACGGTTGGAAACCGGCTCTTTCGACGAGGACGAGAAACGGATGCTGGAATCCATGGTACGGGAGGCCCGGCACGCCCTTGACGACGGGGATTACGTCTCGGCTGCAGCGGCCCGTGACGATATCGAGGAATCCTTCGGTATCGAGGTGAGCGATGCGACCCCGACAAGCATACCGATCATGCCGATCGCAGCAGTCCTGCTGTTCACCGTGATCATCGCCACGGTCGGATACGGTGTTATCGCCCGACAGGAACAGCTTGAGGAACTGCTGGATACGACCACGGACGGGTACTCCTTCCAGGACGCGGGCGGAAGCCAGTTCGTTAACACGATGAAGGAACACGCTGCTGGCCTGGTGGCTGCCGTTAATGATGCCGCTGAAAAAGTGAAACACCTTGAAGTGTCCATCGAGAAGCCGGAACTGTTCTCCCGTGGAAGCCAGTCTGACTCGCCACCATCCTATACGCCGCAACAGGCGTCGGCTGTGCGCTCACTTGATGCGTCCACGGTCCGGAAACGTATCGAAACATGGTTCGATGCGGTCAGTGAGCAGGCGTATCCGTACAGCCTGTTTGAATACCTTTCAAAAGGAGCGGAACTTGATATAAGAGAGAAGTTTGAGGAGAAGCGACCTGAATATCCGTTTGCCCGGGGTCAGTAACCTGTCTGATCGTTTACAGTGGATGCCGGTTACACAACCTTCCCTGAACTAGAATTTCTTGTTGCGGAGCACCCGCACCATGTAACCCGCGACACGGTTGCGCAGCTTCTTACTTTCAAACTCGTCCATCTCCTTGAGCTGCTCCTTGTTGTGATCAAAATCTTCCTTAAATTTCCCTTCGTTCGCCTCAACAAGATCCTTTGCTAGGCGCTTCACGTGACGTGGTCGTACGCGTCCCATTGCGGTATACTATCCGAGCAAGTTCTTATAAATATGAACCCTGCACCGGGTGAAACCTGTCAGACAGCAGTGTGCTGCCGAAGGAACAGTGCAAGCCCGATCAGCATCAGGATGGTGACACCGACAGCCAGCAACGCCATGTTCCGGTCGGTGCCGAACACGATGGGGATCGGTCCGATCATCACCACGCCTCCGCCACGGATATCCGTGTCACCGTCACCAAGTGCGCTGAGAACGCCGCCTGCAACCAGCATCAGGACACCGGTAACGATGAGGCCGACG
>JALDAF010000071.1 GCA_022729315.1 Candidatus Nanohalalkaliarchaeum halalkaliphilum
CACAAACCTTTGACGGGATGGCATGGGCCGGTCCTACGAACACCGCCGGAGAACGACAGGAAAGCCAGGCCGAACTGAACAAGCTGACCCGTGTAGGCGAGGTCCTGGTGGAAAAGGATGCTGGAAACGAACTCACCAGTCTCGCATACTTCGGGACGCCTAACAACAATGTTGCAACATCCAGGAATATCACTGAAACCCTGGAAGGGATCGGATCATTCTCAAATACCGAACGACCCTGGTTTGAAGCCGTGGAAGCATCCGGGGAAACCGAGTGGATCACATCCTATGTCGATGCAAACACGGGAGAACTGGTGCTTACCGTCTCCGCACCCGCGTTCAATGATGAAGACGAACTGATCGGGATCTCAGGATTCGACATGCTGCTGGATGTCGTGGTCGAAGACGTGCTGGAAACGGACCCCGGTTTTGCATTCATCCTTGACACGACAGGAGAAGCCGTGGTATTTCCCGGTATGCAGGATCCGGACGAATCAGCATACGCCGAGGAAACGTTCCGGGATACAAACTTCCTGGAGGACGAGGATGTAGCTGACGATATGCGTGATCTTGCAGAGGCGATGGTTGCTGGAGAAACCGGACTGAAAGAGGTGGTCATCGATGGTGAAGAAACATTCGTTGCGTATGGACAGCTGGAGGAAAATGACTGGAGTGTCGGTGTTGCGGTTCCCGTAGAGGACATGCTCCAACCGATCCATGCGATCGAATCAGACCTTGATCAGCGTCTTGAAGCGATGACCGCCGAGATCGAATTCAGGACTGACACGGTAACACAGCACATTCAGGATACCTCCCATCAAACGGTTTACCGGTTTATGCTTCTGTTCATGTTACTGATCATGATCGTCATCGGGTCCGGTGTATACATCTCTCAACACGTCACGAGACCGATCATCGAACTCCAGGAAAAGGCGGAGTCGATCAGCAAGGGCGGGATCGGTAAAGAGGTGACACTTGAGACCGGGGATGAACTTGAAGACCTTGCCGGCTCGTTCAATCGAGTGATCCGGACCATCAAGATCCTGCAGAAACGTGACTATCCCCGGGGAACCGTGGCCCCAATCACCGAAGAAACGGATACCGAAACGAAACCACCTGAAACAACAACCGGATCCGGGGAAGCTGAACGCGCGGAGCCAGTCGAGGACCAGCCGGGAGCAGACGCCGGAACAGCGGATGATCCGCGGGACAGGAACTGATCCAAACGGTGATATCTGTGGCCGCAACCGATACGCAACAAAATACCGGGGAAAAACAGGATAACCCTGATGATCCAGACCTGTCAAACGAACTTGCAGAGACAGTGGTTGAGATCGCAGAACACTACCTTGGATTTGCTGCCCGCGAATACCTGGACCGCCAGTGCCGACTCCATCTCGAAAAGCAGCTGAACGATATCCGTCGTGAGGACCTGGACGACCTCGCCATGTGGGTTGAGAACACGGCACCCCTCATCATGGACAGGGAGGACGGGCACCAGCTTGCGGAAGAGATATTCCGGCTCAAATCCGATTGAGTGAAGGTATAGAGACCGCGGTCGGTACATGTTTCCAGTTCTATCACCGTGGATCATGGCCGTTGCATATTGAACGGAGCCCGTGGATAACCGCTTTCTCCCTGAGTGAACACAGTCTGATCTCCGGAACGCCGTTCACAGACTCCTCACGGATCCGGTCCTGTAACCCGTCAACGATGATACTGTGATGGTTCAGTGCGACACCACCGCCCATCGCGATCACGTCCGGATCGAAGATGTTGACCAGGTTTGCGATCCCACGCGCGTTATATGTCTGCATCTCCGCCACCACCTTTTCCGCCCGGGCGTCACCAGCATAAAATGCGTCAAACAGTTCACGCGCATCAGAGAACGAGTACCCGAACAGGTGTTCCGCCATATCCGGTAGATTGGCGCCGGAGCAGTACGCCTCCCAGTGATCTGTACCGCCACACCCGCATCGGTGGCCCTTCGTATCGACGGCGATATGTCCGACTTCACCAAAATTCCCTTTCGATCCTTCGACAAGACTGCCGTCAACCATGATCCCGGCACCGATACCTGTGCTGATGGTGAGGTATACAAGGTCTTCTGCAGAATCCTCGCCGTACACGTACTCTCCAAGCACCGCGGAGTTACAGTCATTCAGTATATGGATATCTGCACCGGTATCCTTGAACGGTGCCCGGAGTTGAACCGTGTCTACCGGGAGATTCGGCGGGTGAAACGTACCACGTTCACGGTCTATCGGGCCAGCCGCTGCGAACGCGATGGACTTCATCTCATCCAGTCCATGACCGGTATCCGCAAGGATGTCTTCCAGTGATGAACGTATATCCTGTAGAAACGTGTCGCTATCCGTCTTCTCAACGATACTGAACTCATCATTCCCGACACCGATCACAGTGTTTGTACCGCCGATGTCTATACAGGAAAACACCATACCAGAGCGTATTACCTCGTATTATTTATAACGGTTTTGGAATTCCATGGCAACTATTTATCGTAACTGCCGTGAGGATACCTGGACGGTTGAAATATACACGGATCCTGATCTCCAGCTGACACCACACACAACGTATAAAACGTGGAAATGTAGAAATACTGTCAATGCACCTCACGTGTCTTGCACCATCAGAAGACCTAGACTATAAACCGATATTCACGGACCTCCTGAACACGCTCATGGACATCGACCTCACGGTGGATGTATACTACGCACACTGCGGAGAACTTCCTGACGACCATGCCACGGACAGCATCCTGATCACTGGCTCCGAGTTCCACGTGTACGATCGCCAGGACTGGGTTACAAAGACACAGGACTACATAAAAACTGCATTGAAGAACGATATCCCGGTGCTCGGCGTGTGCTACGGACACCAGCTGCTCGCCGATACCCTGGGCGGTACGGTTACAACACTTGAAGTACCTGAACAGGCACCGCTCACCGATCGGGAGATGGGATACAACACGATACGCTTAACGGATGCTGGACGGGCCAGCACACTGTTCCGGAACATCCCTGAACAGTTCATCTCCTTCACTTCACACAGGGACTACGTTGCAGAACTTCCCGATCATGCGGTTCCACTCGCAGCAAACCCGTACGGCAACCACGGGTTTACGTCTACCCGATACCCGGCGTACGGTATCCAGTTCCACCCGGAGTACGACCTGGACCTGGCAGAGACACTGCTCGAACAGAAAGACCTCCCTCCAGAACAGCATAACGCCGTTGAAGAAACATTGACGGAGGAACGTGCCCGAAAGGCAGAACGGTCACGGACCGTGTTCACTAATTTCCTGACTCTCATGTAGCGTCACTGACTCTCCTGATTCTCCTTCACCTGGTCAACATACCTGTCCGCAATCCGTACCGGCTCCGGTAACCTGTACCCGTCACACAGCCGATCCACAACATCGACCGCGGTCCCTGCGCTGAACTGGTGACCGGAGCTCACGTACAGCGGATTGATCGTGCGAGACCCTGAAGAAAACTGTTTCGACTGGTACGCATACCCGATCACCGCACCATCTTCAACGGTCTCAACCCTACCACCTGCCTGGATCGCGACGCGCTCCCCCTGTGCAAGGTTCGACACATCTGTGACGGGGTTACCGCACAGCAGGGACTTGGCCACACCGATACCCGGCACGTCCATCATGACACCGATGTGTGTGGCGATACCTGCCTCCCGGAAATGGATGCGGCCACTTCCATCAATCACCAGCAGGTCAGGTTCCACGGACAGTTCCTGTAACGCCGCCAGGATCGGTTCTCCCTCACGGAACGCCAGCAAACCAGGAATGTACGGTAGTGAC
>JALDAF010000009.1 GCA_022729315.1 Candidatus Nanohalalkaliarchaeum halalkaliphilum
ACCAGCACGATATAGATAGACCAGACGAATTCAAACACCAGCGGAACGGACAACGCACCCATTCAGAACCGCCTCCACCGTAGCAGGATGCCCTTCCTGCTCACGTTCACACAGGTTCCACCTTCACGTCGTTCAGGTCCAACACTATAAGGTCGCATCAGAACCGCCTCCACCACGCTGGCAATCGATCCAGCGGGAATCTCTGTTGAGGGGTTCGGAGAACCCCTCTTCGTTGCGTGACTCTGGAACCTCTCCGAGTTTCTTCGATCCAAGAAAACTGCAGTACAGTTTTCGGAGCGTCCGAGCGTAACCAGTCGCATCAGAACCGCCTCCACCAGCTGCCGACCGTTCCCATCGACAGCAGTACCGCCGTGATAAACCCTACACGGCCCACGTTCCGCATCATATCCGTATCAACACTGGCTATACCCGCCAGATCAGCAGTGGCTGCTGCAAGGAAGAACACGCCTCCTACCGCAACGAACACTGCACCCAGTATCCAAGCCGTGAACTCCCACCGGGACCGGTCCACATCCAGGTGGAACCGGGCCATCGACTGCTCCGCATTCGCATCCAGCTTCCAGAAGATGGCCGCAGCCAGGATTGCTAATCCCCAGGACAGTAGCCCCAGCACCGTTGCCACGTACACCGCCGAACCGGATAGGTACGCCATAAACGAGTGTATAGCGCGGCCAGCATAAAAACGTGTCGGGACCGTCCCACTACCCACACCTCCCCGTGACACCCTTCACCACAGAAGATATAAACCGCCAGGACGCACAATTTGCTACGGGAGAAAACTACATCCCGCTGTTCTACACCATGGTACGACCCGTCATGACACCGGAAGACACATCGCGCACGGACCAGGACACGGATAACACGGAACCGAACGAGGAAGCAGGAGAACGCCGGACCTTCCTGAAAGCTGCAGCCGCGGGTGCCGCCGGATTGGGCATCGGCTCACTTCTGCCCACTGCAAGCGCGTTCCGCATCGACTCCACCAACAGTCTAACCTACTACGGGGACGGCAGCACCACCCCAGACCTTGAAGTGGATACGGACGGCACACTCCACATCCCTGCACTGTCCGGCGACATCACCGACAACACGGAGATAACGGATCTTGTCGGCGACAACCTGTCCATCGACGACGGCACACTGAACGCGGTGGATGGTGAACGCATCAATCCGGCCTCGCTCGGCGTCCAGGACTGGAACTGGATCGACATGGTGGAGGCCGGCGCCGACCCAACCGGCACCGAGAACGTTGTACCGATAATAGAAGCGAACGCAGCGGACAACACGTTGCTCGTGTTCCCGGAAGGTGAATACCTGTTCGAAGAAGAGTTTCACCTCGCGGACTATGAGAACTTCGGTATCCGTGGCATGGGAGACGTCGTGTTCAAGAAGGACAGTATCGAAGACACTATACTCATGCTATGGTTCGGAACGACCCAAAGCGGATACCAGGACGGGCTTTACATCGAGAACATCACGTTCGACTTCTCGAACCCTGGTGAAGGCAGCCGCGCACTACAGATACGGGCCGATGACCGGGTTCTCATCCGGAACATCGATATCGTCGGAGAGATGACGTACGACGCGGGAGGAGGCGGAGCTGACAGCTCAAGCTCGATGCGGCTAACGATGACCGATGAGGATGGCCGAGCATGGGTGGAGGACTACCGGGCAACGGACGGTTCCACCGAAGACAATGGTGGAGGCGGAATCTATACCGGAGACAACCTAGGGAAATGCTATTTCGTCAACTGCCGTATAGAAAACTGGAAAGATAACGGCCTGTACGGCAGCGGATCCGGGCCCTTACACGTTGAAGGCGGCGTATGGAAGAACAATGCGATCTCAAATATCCGGTTCCAAACCGAGAACTGTAGCGCCCACAACGCGAAGATCTTCGTCGACAACAACGATCTCGAAATTCCACGCGGGGTATGGATACTGGAGGGGACCGGCCATGTCGTATCCAACTGTGACATAACGTATGATGGTGCCGGGGCCGATGGGGTAATTGCATTCCATAGCAACTTTGAGGGTACAGCCACGATCCGCGACTGCCACATCCGTGTTGATACGGTGAATGAAGACTGGACCATCAGATTTACTGGAAGTTCGGACGATCACGCCGATGACGTAGACCCGGTTCGGTTCGAGAACTGCCTCATCGAATATTTGTCAGAAGAAGACTCAGGCGACCCAGAAGAAATTTTCCTGAAGGTGCAACGTGAAGGCACAGAGTTCCATAATTGTATCATCCGTCCACTCGGCGGATCCGATCCGCGCACTGTTATGCGCATCTATTCCAATGCCCACGAATCCGTTATACACAACTGCCATATCGAGTCGGAGGGTGACGGCATCCTGTCCCTTAACCGGGAGAACCTCCGTGTAACGGATACGACACTTGAAACAGGTGGGACCGGTATCGTACTGGAAGGCAACAACGGCAATGAAGACGCACTTATACGGAACGTGAACGGCAGCATAACCATTGATACCAACTGTGAGGATACGGTACTGGAGAACACGGACCAGACAACGATCACGGACAACGGTATCCGGACCGTGATCGATGGTATCAGCGAAAACAGTGGCGACCCGAACGTTGAAGGCCAGTGGAACGGAAACGCCCGCCCCGGCGTCATCGTGGAGGACACGCAGAACGATGAACTGTACGTGGCCACGGTTACCGGAGACTGGATCGGTATCGTCCCCAAAAGCGGCGGCACCTTCACCGGTAACGCAACCGTGAACGACGGCGTCACATACGAACCACAGTCAGAACCGGCTACACCCGACAATGGCTGGATCCTCTACACCGACCAGAACGACGGGAACCTCAAGGCCAAGTACCAAGACGGAACCACGGAAACACTGGCATCACCGGAGTAACCTCGAGCTTTCGGGTTTCCTACGGGGTTTACCCTAATCAGTTGAGTTCAGCGCTGTGCAGTTCCGGTGCAGTTTCAATGTCGTTCGTCGCCAAATCGATATCTAACCAGATATCTGCACTGGTATCCGCAAAGTTTGAGAGACCGTAGGTATTCATCCCGTCACCAATGCTGACGGATTCTGTGTTGTCCGCAGTACCATCACTGTTCG
This sequence comes from Candidatus Nanohalalkaliarchaeum halalkaliphilum, assembly GCA_022729315.1. GTDB lineage: Archaea > Nanohalarchaeota > Nanosalinia > Nanosalinales > Nanohalalkaliarchaeaceae > Nanohalalkaliarchaeum > Nanohalalkaliarchaeum halalkaliphilum. Next base: position 3,124 of record JALDAF010000009.1, read on the forward strand.
TGTCCTGGTTCACGGTGATTGTGATCGAGGTACCGCTAGGTACGGTAGCATCAGTATTCAGCTCCACAACTTCTCCCCCTGCTGATTGCTTCCCGGTCGTCAGATTACCTTGACTCCGAATCTTGTCAAGGTCAGATATCTGGCTGGCTGAGAGCATGTCCTGCATAAGGAATCCTGAATCGTGCCGTGCGATAACCCCTGTACCTGTACCGGCCTCACGATCACCGAACCGGATGACATCGATATCATTCAGCCAGCTGCCATCTCCGCTTGGATCCACACTGTAATCCAAATCGCCATCCACGTATCCGGTAAGGGTGTCACCTGTGGCATCATAGGTAAGCACCTTGAAGTACCATTGGCCCGTATTCAGCGACTGTCCCGTCCCCGGTGTACGGCCCACAGATCCGATCTTGAAGTCCATGTCCGACGTACCAAGCCCCACGGATTCGGAGCCGCTACTGTCATCCAGTACGAATCCCTGACGGAAATCGCTCATGCTTTCGTTGTAGTACACCCACCAACCCAGGGTCCAGTCATCCGTCGGATCGATCGGCATGCCACCATATTCTACGAGTTCATCCCGATCCGTCCATATCGAATACTCTCCTGCCACCCCCGGCTCTTCAGTGGAGAACCCGGTCCGCGTAGGTGAACCCCCTAACGGAGCAACATCGCTCAGATTGGCGTTTCCGACCTCGTCCATCCAGTATTCTGAAGCCTCATCGAACGTCCAGTAATGATCAAACTCTGAGGGGACCCCATGATTCGGGTCGTACCCGATCTTGATCGTGTCCTGATCACTGTTTCCGACCGCCCGTGTCACAACGCCTTCACGACTCTGTGCAGCATCCCAGTCCGACTGTGTGCTCCATAACAGACTTGTTCGGACCCGCTGCGTGAGCACGCCACCATCCGTAATGAACACGCCACTTCCCTCAGTCACATTAAGATAGTACGTCGTGAAGTCAATCCCCAGGTCGCCTGTACTTGTCACGTTAATTATGCTGTTACCAACTACCTCCACGTTCCCGGCAGCCGTTTCTGTCCCGGATACCATACAGTCAGAGTCTATCACGGTATCCCCTGTGGAGCTGAACTGGCATTCCGACCAGTCTCCGTATGATACGTTATACGCATCAATCTCCCAGGTCTCCTCTTCACTGGTCGATGTCCCGTTAAATATGACGCGGGCCTTCTCCGATTCCGGTACATCCAATGTATGAACCTGGGATCCCTGTGAGAGGCTGATGACCTCCGACCCTACAACATTCTCAGATGCATCTAATGCTTCGAATACTGCGCTGACCTCGGTGTTCCCTGTATCTGTAAGAACGTCCAATCCCAGGGAATTCCATCCCACGCTCTCACCCGGATCGATCACATCCGACGTATAGTCCCCTTCAAACGTCCCGTCCATCCCGTTAAGATATAGCTGCTCGATCTCATCCTCGGACAGCGTCCGGTCATAGATGCGGACATCACTGATCTTCCCGTCAAACGGAAAATCCTCTCGATTCATGTCCCGTCCCAACCCCCATTCATCCTCAGCTATGTTATCCCAGGAAATCGTGTGTACGCCTGAGTCACCGGTAGCGTGTTCCGTGGTTCCATTCACGTACAGGTCCAGCGCATCATTTCCATCCGTTCCATCCCACTGCCCAACAAACAGGTACCACGCATCCGTATCCCAGTCACACACATTAGGATCCCGGCAATCATAGATAACCGGTGCCCGGTGATCCTGTCCACCGGTTCCATCACTGTAAATATCGAAATACAGCCGTCCATCATCACGGAACCCCATCGAAACACCGTGATCCGGATTACCTGAGAATGTTCGGCCACTGATCAACCCCATAAATTCATCACCTGCGTCTGGACCCGGTTTCACCCACATGCTGATCGCGAACGGATCAGACCCGGTCGGCCGCGAATCCCAGTCAAGTTCAGCATATACATTATCATTATTACTGATGAAATCGAATGCGTTCGTCCCAAACACACCATCAACCCCCCGCGTCGCACCCTCGTTCGTCCCGTGGTACGCGTTCCCCGAGTAATCCAGTACATCCCCACCGGTTCCATCAAGCCGCCAGTACGCAACCAAGCCGTTTTCCAGACCCGTAGATGCCGGATTCGTCCCGTTCAACCACCCCAGCCCCAGGTTTCCGCTGTTATCATCCCGGTCCGCGGACGTACCATTGAACGTGCCCTCGTTCCAGTCCGCCTGGTCCGTCACCTCGACAACACCCGCTCCGGAGAAACTGTCCATGTATACCACTGTCTGCCCATTTTCAACCCGGTAGTACGGACGTTCACCGTCCCCATCTTCCTGCTCACTGAGAGTGGTACAGTCCGGGTCATCGACATCGCCGTCGCACCGGTACACGGATGCGTAGGTGCCGGGGAACACGATACGGGCCGCGTAGTCCTCGCCAAACGCGTTGTCCTCCACCCAGACCAGTTCATCCATACCGGCGTGACCGCGCCGGGTGGTAACATCCGGCACGTTCCCCCATTCCGGGTCAACCGCTTCAAACTGGACGGTAGCCCGGTCTTGCATGATCGTCACATCAAACCTGTCACCGACCGGGTCAACGTTTACACTGGCTCCCCGGTCCGCCATCCGCTGCTCCCAGTCACTCCACGGCACTGCATCGCTGACATCGTCCTGACCGGGCCGGGAATCCGTTGGCTGTTCCTCGTCTTCTGACACGTCTGTACCGGGTTCATCCTCTACAGAGTCATCAACCTCGTCGTCTACAGGATCGTCAACCTCATCTTCCTGCTCCCCGAACCCGAGCAGGTCAAGGAAGAACCCGAAGATACTGGCGGGTTCCTCTCCCGGTGACTGGGCGACTGCCACACCGGAGAACACGCCAACCATCAGCAGTACCACTACCAGTACGACTACCAGCCCCCCTGTTCGCTTCATCTATATCACCTCTCTACCCGCAGTTTCCGATACAGATATCTCCAGATGCCGTGATATCCAGATCATTATCGCTGTCGATATTGCCAACCCGATCAATATCATTATTGGTCATGTCCAGGTTGCCCTGAAGATCCATGTCGTCCTGGAACCGTGAGACCCCATCCACGTCCAGTTGGTACCCGCCAGTATTATACGTCCCTATACCTACTCCTGGACCCGGCATAGCCACCGTCCGGTCCTGATACATCCGTATGGCGGATGTTCCAGTATTGTTCCGGAATCCCAGCGATTCATCACTATCCCGGTAATGCATACGCCACAACGGGGTACCGCCATTCGGGTCAATGTCATCCTTGTTGATCTTCCACAGGTTCCGGTCAGCATCATCCACGATCGAATAGTACTGCTGCCCATCCGCATACTGGATGATATCCTCCTGGAACCAGGCACGGTCCTCAACATCTAACTCACCGGAAACATCAAGGTCACCCCCGACCACCGTATCTCCATCTGCAAACACTTCGAACACGTTCTCTGTGGTGCCAGTATAGTTCCGGACGGTGAACGCTCGTTGTTCCTCATCGTTCACCGTCCAGCCGATATCCATGTTCGGCGAATCAAGCATAAGGATCTGCGTGAACGTATCTTCTCCCAGATCAACATCCAACAATGCCCGTTCCGTGACATCGCCAGTGATCGAGGCACTATCTCCAGTATCCAGATCGTCTGCCAGTGTCAACCCACCACTGCTGTCAAAGTCCGTCCCAGTATCACCGATATTCTCGATCACATTCCCAGCCATATCGATACTCGTGTTCGCTCTGTTCCCATGGACAAGTACTTCGGACAGGTTCTGGTTAGGGTCACCAACACCCAGGTCGTCGCAGTCCACACCATTAATCTGATCACAGTTCTCGATCACACCTCCCGTCATATCCAGATTCTCATGCACGGTCAGATCACCGGTCACGTTGACGTCCAGTTCCTCCCCCTGCAGGTTGCCGAACGTTGCCTCCCAGGCGTTTGGTGCGATTGCTTCGTGGCCGATCGCGACCGCTCCTTCAGCACCCGTGTCGGTGTACGCGCCTAACGACACCGTATTATCAAACTGGTTTCCATACCCTGCACCGTACCCTAACGCTACGGCGTACGCCCCTTCGTTATCCCGTGCCGCTTCATATCCGAGAGAACTTACGCGGTTACCGGTATTATCCTCTCCTGCACGGTTTCCGGTGAACGCAGATCTATGGCCGGTATTGTATCTTCCTGCGGTAGCCCCGATCGCTGTCACGCGTTCACCAAGGTTATCTTCAGCCGTTTGCCATCCTATAGCACTCGTATATTCACCGGTATTATTCTTGGCTGCTCCATAGCCCAATCCGGCCATCCCTTCGCCGGTATTGATCTGTCCTGCTTCGGTGCCAACAACTGCAACTTCGTCACCTTCGTTTCCATCGGCTGCACGGTACCCGAGTGCAGATACTTGGTCTCCCGTCTGTTCACGTGAGGACCGGTATCCCACGGTCGTTAACTCATCTCCCACGCTATCCTCGCCAGCATCATAGCCAACGGCCGTTACAGCGCGTATATCATATGCGATGGGACGGGTATTCCGTCCTATCAGCGTACTTCGTGGAAACATTGCTTGTGAACCAGCACCGACCGCGATATTACCCGAGTCATTCGCAACAGCATTGACACCGATTTGCACCATGGTGTCCCCTGCTCCGATATCGACACCGCCTTCAAAACCCATGTTATTCACGGTCGTGATATTGTTTCCACCCATATCAAGATTGCCGCCTGGAATACTGACATCACCGCTATCATCTACAACAAACGCCTCCGATTCACCTGCTCCGGTGATTCTGAACGCATTTGCTGTTCCCTCATCTCCCTGCATATGCATATTCCAGTTCGTCCCGGTCATCGACATTCGGCCGAATCCTTGGCCCTGTATATCGTCCACACCAGAGATTTCACCAGAAGACAGCGCAATATCTCCGCCAACCGTGATATCTTCGTCAACCGTCAGATTGCTATCAATCTCTGTTTCCTCGTATATGTACAGCGGGGCCTGTGGGTCAGTCCCCTCATCGGTTCGGTAGGTTTGCAGGATCTGGTTACCAGCCTCATCATACCAGTGGATGCGTCCTACGCCGTCAAACGTCTGTACCGTTGAAACCAGATGAGATTCACCACCTGCCCGTGCCTGGAACCCCCACTCGGAATTACCGAGGCTTACACCCGCGTCATCCGTGTACGACCCGGCGACGATACCAGCACCCTGCAGATCTGCACCGTCAAACTCCCATACCGGACCATCATCCGCTGTGGTACTGTGGACGTCCCCCACATCCAACTCCCCGGACACGTCAAGGCTTCCATCAACTTCCAGCTGTGAACTTGGACTGGTCGTACCGATGCCGACGTTGGTGCCGTCGTCGTATATCTGTGAGTCGGTGATGGTATCGCCGTCAGCGAACTTGGCGAGGTGGTCCGTGGTGCCGTCGCCTTCAACGGTGACGTTGGCTGGAACTGGTTCGCAGGTGTAGTCGCCGTCATCGTGGATACGGGTGATAACCTGGTCGTCGTCACATTCCGATGCAAAGAAGTTTTGGATATTGTTCGTGTTCTGCATGTCGAGGTTGCCGTACAGTGTCGTGGTGCCGTCCGTCTCTACTTCAAACATAGGCCCACCGAGGTCGTTGGGAAAGTATCGGAGGTCGTGGGACGAGTTCAGGTCGAGCGCGGCGGCGGTACCAGTCAGTGCAGCGATACAAACCAGTAGGACGAGTAGTTTCCGTATCATTACCGATTTCCCTTCCCCGGTTCCATATGTTTGGTTTCCTGGTTTAAGTCTTTGATCATGGTCTCACCGTTTCACCGTTAGGTGCATCGGTCACCGATACACATCCGTGTATCTCCGCTGGAGCCAACGTTTCCACTGGTGGTTTCAATATCGCCGTTAACATCCAGGTCCGCGTCCCAGGTCTCCCACTGGTTCACGTACCGGCTGTCTACATCAGTCAGGTTCAGCTCCGTCAGGCTTACCGCATCCGTATCTATCTCATCTGAACTCACCGTGTCCAGTGCAGCCAGGGTTCCGCTGTCACTGATAACGGATAGCGAAATACTATCAACCTCTGTATCCGTCACCACGTCGCTTAACAGGCCACCCTCATCCCCCAGATCAGCCGCGTCACCCCAGACCACTGAAATACCGTCAGTATCAATATCAATACTGTCATCGGCCGCATCAGCCTCAAATTCCTCACCACTAGCATTCCATACCAGTCCATCACCTGCACTACCGCTCAAAACACTACGCACACGACCATCCGTATAATACAGGTTCGTTCCCTCCTCCAGATCACCCGTATCCACCTCACTCAACCCATCAACATTACCACTACTATCCAGATCGCCTGCATCGACCCATGCAACGCTCAACGTATCACCATCCGTAATACTCTCCGGATTAATACCCTCACCACCTGTCAGATCAGTCGCATTCCCCACAGCATCACGGTCCACACAACCCCAACTACCCCCATCGATCAACAACACCTCCCACTCACCACACAAATTATCATCCAACTCACTGCTGCCCACAACATCATTTTCCAAACCACCGCCACTACCCAAATCAGCCGCATCATCCCAGGCCACGCTTAACGTGCTGGATGTGCTTCCGAGCGCCACCGATTCCTCTCCGCCACCAAGACTTGAATCAAGATTTAACGTGATATCATCGTCCGCCAGTTCATCGTTGCTGATCGAACCATCAGGCAGGGTGACACTTATCCCGGACACCGTCAGGTCACCGCCTACATTGGCATCACCTGCAAGATGCAGCTCATTCCACTGCCGCGTCTCATTACCCAGATCAAAGTCACCACTGAACCCATCCGGCGGCACAATACTCCCGTTCACGTTCAAATCCTCAACATCCGTATTGGTGACCGTACCCCACACGTCCAGATCGCCCTGCACCTGTAGGTCTTGGGTGAACGTCCAGTCCTCCGTCACCGTCTCCACTTCCCCCAGCTGCGCCACCACATTCGTATCGATACCTACTGCATTACTCGAAACATCAATACCTGTTCCCTCTCCCACCTCGATATTATCACTACCATCCCCCCGCAGCCCATCACCCAGATTCACATCAAACTCCTCATTATCCTCATCCCAGCTCAAAAAGTCTCCGGCACCTACCGCATCCTGCGCCCGACTATCCGTGAAATACAGGTTCGTTCCCTCCTCCAGATCACCCGTATCCACCTCACTCAACCCATCAACATTACCACTACTATCCAGATCAGCCGCATTCCCCCATAATACACTGCCTGCCAGGGTCAGATCGGCTGCGGCACTGAAATCACTGATATTGCCCTCATCATCCAAAGCATCCGCTTCACTCCAGTCAACGGAGATACCGCTTGCCCCAACAGTGATGCTTTCATCCGCCGCATCCACATTCCATGTCCGGGGGGCAGTACCATCATAATCCACCCCGTCCAATCCCTGGCCCGCACTCAAGTTCTCCAGAACAACCTCTCCCTCACCGTCCAAACCATCCGCCTCACCCCAGTTCACACTCAACGTATCAAGCGTATCACCCAGAGACACCAACCCACCCCCACTCAACGACGCATCCGTATCAACCACCAGAGAATCATTCTCCAACCGTGCATTCAAAATATGCTGTTCCGCATCATCCCAGATTACCATACCCTCACCCAGGATATCACCGCTGACATCAAGGTCGCCGCCGACCACCGTCTCTCCATCCGTATACACTTCAAACACGTTCTCCGTGGAACCAGTATAGTTCCGGATCGCAAATGCTCGTTGTTCCTCATCATTCGCTGTCCATCCAATATCCATGTTCGGTGAATTGAGCATAAGGATCCGTGTCCACGCATCCTCGTCAAGCCAAACATCCAACAGTTCTCGCTCCGCGACATCGCCAGTGATCGATGCACTATCTCCCGTATCCAGGTCACCTGCCAAAGTCAACCCACCACTGCTGTCAAAGTCCGTCCCACTATCACCGATATTCTCGATCACACTCCCATCCATATCAATCGACTGGTTCGCCACATTCCCCTGTTCCAGTACATGGGACAGGTTCTGCGGGTCACCGCCCTCCCCCAGGTCATCACAGTCAACCCCGTTGATCTGATCACAGTTCTCGATCGCGTTCTCATTCATATCCAGCTCACCGTTCACCAGCACCAGCCCCCCAGCACCGTGAATCGTCGCATTCCCGGTCACGTTCACACTCAGTTCCTCCCCGTCCAGATTCCCGAACGTGGCCTCGTACTCGTTGGGGGCCTGTGCCTGATGACCCAACGCCATTGCTCCTTCTGCCGAAGCCGTAGTATAACTCTGTCCCCCCGGACCGATAGCTACACTGTTGCTTGCATCAGCAATTGTCCTTACACCCAACGCCAATGAACCTCCCTCATTAGCCCCCGCGTTATGGCCGATCGCAACCGATTGTGTGCCATCCCCACCTGCGTTATTGCCGATAGCCACCGCCCAGCTGTGGGCAGATGAATCCATTCCAATCGCGACTTCGGTTCCTCCGTCAATCGTTATTGGACTGCTGGAGAACTCAATAGTATCCACATTATAGACTCCTTCATCCATCACATCTACGCCTTCCTGAACCGCCAACCCCTTCATTACAGTCATATTCTCATGCACCGTCATATTCCCGGTCACGTTGACGTCAAGTTCTCCACCGGACAGGTTGCCAAATGTGGCCTCCCAGGGATTCGGAGAGGTGGAGCCGTAGCCTATCGCCATGCTACCTTCTCCTGAAGCGTTAGCAAACTGGCCGAGGGCAATGGATCGGTCTCCTTCTGCATCCGCGTCCCGACCGATGGCAGTGGATTCCTCCCCGATCGCTCGGGCGTACTGGCCGATAACAGTTGTATCATCAGCGAGCGCTTCTGCGTTATGGCCTAGTATCATTGAGAAATCACCGTCCAGGGTTGCGCTCCTTCCAACGATCGTAGCCCATTCTCCCGATGCTTCCGAATCAGATCCGATAACCGTGCTCGTTCCCAAACTATCCGCATCGATGTTGTTACCGATCAATACATCATTACTCTGGGCGCTGATAGATCCTTCCCCCACCAGTATAGCCTGGTCAAACCGCAGTTCGCCGATATCAACGATGTCGCTGGTATCCATGTCGATACTCATGTTCGCCACGTTCCCCTGTGCAAGGACATGGGACAGGTTCTGGATGCCTTCACCTGTACCAACCTGTTCCAGAACCCAACTACGAGTCGCCGCATCCTGCGGATTCTCCGGATCCAGAAGGTTGATGATGCGTGACGCATCCTCCATATCGATATCGATACCGCCCGACTGATTCCCTTCATCCAACACATCCTGCAAATCCTGGATAGCGCCCTCTTCACCAACATTCACACACTCATACGTACCATTCGCAAAAATACGGTTCACCGCCTCACTCCCGCCACACCCGTCACTCCCCGCGAAGAAGTTTGTGATATTTGCCACGCCCTGCATGTCCAGGTCGCCGAACGCGGTGATGGTGCCATCCGTGTCGACCTGGAACCGGTGTTCGCCGCCGCTGTAGTAGTCCAGGGAGCGGGTGTCATTGATGTCCAGGGCCGCGGAAAGGGAGACTAACAGGATCAGCAAACCTGCCACGATGGCGAGGCGGCAAGTGTTGTGCATAGTTTCCCCCATGCCTTCTTTTTGGTTGCGGCTGGTTTAAATCCTTACCGGCAGGCGCTCCTCCAAAAACCGCCCGGTACGTGTCTTCTCCAGCAATGCGTTACCCTATCCGCATACTTCCACGTTCCTTAACCTGCCGAATCTGCTCCTCAGATAAGGCGTACGGGTAAATGCGGACATCGTCGAGTGTGCCATTGAGTCCCAAGTTGCTGGAGTGGTATCCACCGATCCCAATGTGATTGTCGCTGTTGGTAAGGTTGAAATTCCCTGTGTCCTGTCCACCCAGTTCCCCGTCAATATACAGCCGGACATGCGTACTGTTCACCGTGCACACAAGATGGTACCACCGATCAGCTTCCGCCAACCCCGATACATAGACCGATGACACCTCCTCTCCACCACAACGACCAGCAGAATCACGCCTCCGGATCGACCAGGGATTAGACCCGGATTTTGTCTTACCAACAAGCCACTCATCGTCTTCGGTCGTCTCATTATTGAACCGTACCCAGGTCGCCAACGTAATCGATCCCAGATCATCGAACACCGAATCGTCACTTACGTACACATACTCTGCATCACTTCCATTCCCCTCGAACTCCAGACAGCTATCGGTCACACAGTCATCTGTCCACACCGGACCGTTCTGTAAACTACCGTCGTTCCCTTCACCACTGTAATCATACGCTGTGTCTCCTTCTCCCGCATTCATCCGCCACCACGCCAACGGACCAGCCATCTCACCTGATGAAAGCCGGTCGCGGCCCTGCGTGTACAGGTACCAGATTTCGTCTTGACTCAATGAACTGTTGTATATGCGTACGTCGTCGATGGATCCGTTGAAGAAGTTTGCCATATTAGGGGCGCCGCCTATAACAAAATTATCGCTTGAAATATTCAATGTGCCGCTTGTGGAAAACGAACTGGCTTCCCTACCATCAAGATACGCTTTTCCCTCACTACCGTTATAGGTAACAACCACATGATACCAGTCTTCTTTCGTCATAGTCCCGAATCCGGCTTCATAGCGGTCACCATCGAATACACCGTCAAACTTGTAGTGGATATCCCCGCTCTCCGGAATATAAATAGTGGCTTCATGATAACTTCCTAACCCAAATGGGTGCTGAAAGTTCGAGAATGAACTTGGGTTCACCCAGAACGTCCATGCGAACGTTGATGCATCAACTACATCTGGAACACTTCCTACAATGCGGGAACTATCCTCCCGGACAAACTCCATACACCGTCCTACAATACACTCGCCTGAAGGCCGCGTCTCAGGATCATTCTCCAGCGTCCCATGATTCAGTAATCCACTGCGGTCCAGGCTGTGCGTCCCGTTCACATTGTTGAACGTGTGATGTAGCAACAGTCCGTCCGTTCCCGGGTCCTGCGGCTGACGCTCCTGCACCTGCTGGCCGATACGGCTGCTTCCACGGTTGTAGAGTTCCCGGATTTTGTCGTTGGAAAGGGTGTACGGGTATATCTGGAAGTTGTCGATGGATCCGTTGAATGCGTCGGGATAGTCTGGTGGTCTGAAGCCGCCGATACGCAGCGGGTTGTCGTTGTACTGGATGTCACCGATGGTGCGTTCCGCTGTTTCCACCGGGTTGCCGTTGAGGTACAGTGCCTGATGCGTGGTGTTCACGTTCAGGTGGACATTCGTCCACTGGTCGTAAACATCGTCCGGATTAAACTCGTATATGAGCGTATCGCGGTGCGTATTGTTGGTGATATACGACCGGATACGATCGCTCGTCAACACATCTATCTGGATCGCCCGCGTGTTCGATCCGCCCGATGCAGCATCCCGCACCATGATCGAACCACTCTCATCGTTCTGCCCCCTACTGTACATCCAGGTACTCACCGACAACGTCTCCGGCATCTGCAAACTACTGTCATCCGGCACCTCCACATACTCTTCATCCCCCTCAAAATCCAGACACATCCCGGTCACACAGTCACTCGTCCACTGCGGTCCTTTGCTTTCGTTGGGCTCCAGCTTTCCATCGTTTCCGTGGATGGATCGATCATATACCGTGCTTCCAGCCCCTTCATCGAACCGGAGATCCAGCACGGCACCCTCCTGATCGATCCCTGCTTCTTTGATGATCTCCTGCTGTGTCAGGGCGCGGTCGAAGATTTTGACCTGGTCGATCCGTCCGTCAACAATGTTCCCCCAAACCTGATTGCTCCGCCCAATGAACAGTTCGTCGGGAGAAGGAGAGATGTTAACGGAGATAATCTCAGTAACCGCTCTCACCCCGTTTACGTACCCTTTGCCGTGAGTCTCGTTGAACGTAAATGTGATATGCTGCCACACATTATTCTCTACATCGAAGCCCAGGGCCTGGCTATCAGTTCCATTCCGCCATCTGAACGAAAATTCCTCCTGATTATGTTGCCCATACAACCGCCACCCGTTATCAGAGTCGTCATTGTCGATATAGTGCTCGGTCTTATCGTCCGTGAAGTTTGGACGCGCCCACATCATGACAGTAAAGTTCGGTGCTCCCTCAAAGTTGGCGACATTCCCAACATTGATACCGGAGTTACCCTCCGGGAACTCGTAGCATCGTCCAACTTTACAGTGTCCAGCAGACTTCTGATCTACATCGATTTTCTTACCATGATACTCATTCCCGGACGTGTCAAAGACGTGCGTATCGTTGATCCGGGTGAAATCCATGTCCAGTACCTTGTTCCCTGTTCCATCTGGTGATGTGCCGAACCGTGCTGCGCCCTGGTTGTACAGAGATTTGATCTCGTCTTTAGAGAGGGATGTATTGTATATGCGGAGATCATCGATTGATCCGTTGAATGCTCGTTCTCCATCATAGAATGATCTTCCGATGATGAGGTCGGCAGGGGAATTCTGCTGTCGTTCACTGGATGTAGCGGTTCCATCCTGTTCACCGTTCTTATAGAAGGTGACCTCTTCTCCTTCATGTACGACCGCGATAAAGGTCCATTCTCCGATGTCGTAATTGGCAGACGCGCTTTCAACCCATTCGCCTTCATCGCTGTTCCAGTACGCCAGATGTCCGTCAGTTTGTCGTCCAATATTGAGTCCGTAGCCCTCCCAGGGATCGTCCTCGTTTACTTTATCAAAGATTGTCTGTCCATCCCCGTCTGCAGTAGCATCCTCTGTCTTTACCCATGCCGTAAAGGCAACGTTTCCCGTAATATTCAGGCTGTCACTTGATGGTACGGTAAGGCGACCGGAATCATCTTCACCGAAGTATACACAAGTCTCTGTCACACAGTCAGTCGTCCAACTCACGTTTCCTGCCTTCGTCCCGTCATTCCCATATCCGGAGTGGTCGTATGCCGTGTCTCCTGCGCCTTCTGCGAACCGGTAGTGGGCGACGAGGTCTCCGGTCGGGTTGCCGGCGGAGAGGACGGTTGAGGCAACGCCGTACGCACCCAGGGAGAGGAGTGTAAGAAACAGTACCGTCACAAGCACTTCGAATCGGATCAGTCGGTGGCGTAAATCCTCCGTCATACGGCTATAATAGCATGTGCTGGCTTAAGAAACTTGCCGCCTCTGCAGTGATAGAACCGTTCTTAACGTGTAGGAGGTATCAGCATTCGTTGCCGATGCAGTTCACGTTTTTGACGTTGTTATTGTCCATGTCGATGTCATCTTCCATCGTCAGTTCTCCTTCCATCGTGTCACCGCTCCGGTTCACGAACACATCATCATACGCGGCACCGGTCTCGTAGGCGGATACAAGTTCGTCCGCGCCGACTGCTCCGCTGCTTATTTCACTGCTGCCTATCTCTCCGACCTGCAGCTGGTTTTCCCCCACATCGATTTCGATTGTCGTTCCGTCAACGTTCACCATGTAGCTGTTCTCTCCATCAGTTCCGATCCCGGCGCCGGGATCGCTGAGGTTGATACCGTCCACGAGGGCGGCGTTCAGGATATCGCTTCCTGACATGTCAATGTTGTGGGGTCCAGCGTCTTCACCTGCATCCAGTACCTCCTGGAGTGTCGGGGTTTCGGCGTCTCCGAGCTGGTCGCAGTCCACGCCGTTGATGTATTCACAGTTCGTGATATTGTGGCCGGCCATATCAAGGTTGGCGCTGAGAGACACGACGCCGGTTGGGTCCAGCACGATATCTGTTGGGGATCCGCTGCTGGTCTGGAGGTACAGTGCACCATAACTGTCGATGGTGTTGCTGGTGGAGTCGGTGAGCTCCAGTCCGTTCGCAACACTCATCGGACCGCTTGACTCAACTGATAGTGGCTGGTGCAGTGTGATACCGGTTTCATCGAAGAATGCAATCTCTGTGTCAGACAGGGAGATGTTCAGTGCACCCACCTGATCAAGGGTATATCCGCCCAGATCCAGGTCGCCGGTCATCGTGTCACCGCTCCGGTTCACGAACACGTCGTCATACGCGGCACCGGTTTCATACGCGGATACCAGTTGGTCCGCACCGACTACACCAGATGAAATATTCCCGGCTTCCTCCAGGTGCAGTGCTGCACTGAAATCATTGATATCGCCCCCAGAATCCAGTGCATCCGCGTTCCCCCACAGCACCACACCGTCCGATCCAAGATGGTCTGCGTCAGTCCAGGCAACGCTTACCCCTGTGTCCGCCACATCGATGCCGCCTTCAGTCACCGCTTCAACCGCCAGACTGCCTCCATCATCGAATAACCCATCTCCCCTGGAAAGGTTTCCGGCGCCTAACGGCGTGCTGATATCTAACGCCTGCACGTTCAACAGCTCGGTATTCACCAGTTCACTGTCTCCTACCTGATCACTTGCGATCTGGTCGCTGTGTACGATATCCGTTCCTTCAAGGTTGCCGATATCAAGGAGATCAGCGTCTTGCATATCGATGTCGGTGCCGCCGGTTGCGTTTCCTTCCCCCAGTACCGATTCCAGGTCCTGGATTTCACCATCTGTTCCTTCCACCCATGCGAAGCCCTCGGTGCCGCTGTCGTACGAGAGGAAGTATCCATCAGTCGGTGTGCCCGCATCCAGCTGTGCTTCGCGGATTGTCCCATCCACGATATGTGTCCTGTTCACCACGCCGGTTGCCAGTTCATCGCTTTCAACCGCTCCGTCCTGGATGTGTACTGTTCCCACTACATCGGTATCAAGGCTGCCACCTGCAATCAGGGCAGCCGCATCAGTCCAGTTCACATCCAGCATGTCCGATGTATCGCCCAACGCCACCGACTCCGTATCCCCATCCAGGCCCGACCCCAAATTCAGTGTGATTGTATTAGCGGACAACAGGTCTGTATCAATATGCTCCTCCGCACTATCCCAGATCGTCAAACCTGCACCTCCATCAGCCTCATCATCAACAAGATCAAACCCACGGAGATCAAAATCACTGCCAACAACAAGGTTACCGGAAGCATTCAGCTCCGCCGCATCACCCCATGCAACGCTCAACGTATCACCATCCGTAATACTCTCCGGATCAATACCATCCCCGCCCGTCAGATCGGTCGCATTGCCAACCTCATCACGATCCACACAACCCCAGCTTCCTTCATCAAACAACAACACCTCACCATCATCACACAGCGCGTCATCCAGCTCACTGCTACCCACAACATTACTTTCCAAACCACCGCCACTACCCAAATCATCCGCATCAGTCCAGTTCACACTCAACGTATCAAGTGTACCGCCCAGTGTAACCGACCCGCCACCCGCCAGTGTTGCATCGGTAATAATATCCACGCTGTCCGCGGACAGCCGGTCCGTATCGATATGCGCCTCTGTACCATTCCAGATCACTGTGCCCGCATCGTCAACGATATCACAAAACACTTCCAGACCGCCGACCCCATCAATATCGTGTTCGCCCATGTCCATCGACCTGTTGGCGATGTGGCCTTCCGTCAACACCTCGGACAGGTTCTGGCGGTCGACACCGGCTGCTTCTTCTGCGATGTCCACACATTCGTACGTCCCGTCATCGTTCACCTGCTGGACGGCTTCTCCAGGGTCACAGGTGTCACTGGTTGCATCCGGTTCGCCTGCGAAGAAGTCCTGGATCTGGTTGACGCCGGTGATGTGCTGGTCGGACATGGCCAATGTGCCGCCGAGGGTGGCGCCGCCATCAACGTGGAGCATGTCATCGGGCTGGAGCAGGCCGATGCCGATGTTGCCGGTCGAGCCGTTTGCGACGAAGAGCGGGGACTCATCTGCATCCTGGATGATGAAGTCGTTGGCGGTTGCTGTCGGCGCCAGCAGTACGAGTAACAGCGCGAGGACTGCGAGCATGGTAAGTCTGCGTCCTCGTGTGTTGCGGTTGTGCTGTGTCATCGGTTAGCCTCCCAGTGTGATGACAACGTCCCCGTTGTCACGCATCTCCATCTGTGATCCCTGGTTTGAGACGTTCATGGTCCCATCCACGTCCATGTCGGCGGTTGGTTCGTCCGTGCCGACACCGACCTGTCCGTCATCATTTACGCGGATACCGCTGTCACTACCATCGTTTGAGAGGTATCCGCCGTTCAATGCGATGTTGTTCCCGTCCATGTCCAGTATACCGTTATTGATAGTCAGTGCAGCCATGGTGAACTGGTCAGTGTTATCGAGGACGGTATCGTTCACCACGTTCTCAGCGAGTGAGAGTCCATCGAATACGCCTTCAACGTCGCCGCTGAAGTCGGTGGATTCATCCAGTACTGTTTCCCCATCCTGTATCAGTGTTACTGCGCGAAGTGTGCCGCCAAAGTACGCGTTGTTCCACTGACGGTCACTGGCACCGATATCGAATTCGCTGTCGTGTCCTTCCGGCGGCAGTAGACTGCCGTTTATGTTCAGATGTTCTACCTCGGTGTTGGATACGTTGCCCCATATGTCAAGGTCGCCCTGAATCCGCACATCATTATCGAACGTCCACAGATCTGCCGTGACAACCTCGTTTTCACCGAGCTGCGCCACCGCGCTCTCATTGATACTCAGTCCACCACTGTCCTGCAACAGCCCGGTACCCGCAGCGACCGTGACAGCATTCCCCGCTCCACCCGAGATTCCGTCACCGAACGCATCATCATCCAGTTCATCCGCACCCACTGCCTGACTCAGAATATTACCCAGATCATCAAGATCAGCCGCATCCAACGTCACACTCCCATCCTCATCAGCTATCCGTATACCGTCACCCACATCAACACCTACTCCGGACGCACCGACCGTGATACCCTCATCCGCATCAACGCTCACACCGTCAGTGTTGACCAGTATACCCTGGTGTGGCTGCACGGCCAGGCTGCCGTCGTCATCGAACAGCCCGTCACCATCTGAAATGTTTCCAGGATGAAGTGGTGTGTTCACGCTGAGCACGCCAACGTTCAGGATGTTCCGGTCATCAGCGTCCTCTCCCTGTTCCAGTACGGACGCCAGGTCCTGGGTTGCATTATCCTCTGCGTCACCGACCCGTTCCAGTACGAAAGATCGGTTCACTGCGTCACCATCCGCTTCCGAAACCACGTTCCTGACGCGGAAGTCGTTCATATCCAGATTCGCATCCGCTGCACCAAGATCACTGACTGAAACGTCGCTTTCATCGATCGCCATGTGATGCCAGTCGAACTCGGATACGTTCAGTCCGCTCACCGTGTCCGCGTCCAGGCCGCTTCCTTCACCATCTGAAATGTTTCCGGGGAGCAATGGTTCACTGATATCCAGTGCGTGAACGTTCAACAGCTCGTCATTGACCAGTGCGAAGTCCCCGACCACGTTCTCGGCCAGTGCGCCATCCGTATCCAGTGATGACGCGTTCTGCCAGTATACTTCACCGGCCGCATCCAGGTCGCTGGCGTTTGCGAACGTTGCGATCGATCCGTCACCGGTCAGTTCATCTGCATCTCCCCAGGCCACAAGCCACGTCTGTGGTTCCGTACCGTTGTAGACGTCTCCGTCAAGGCCTTCGCCGGGAGTCAGATCCGCCAGTTCAACGTCTTCAGGACTGGTTCCTTCACGGATGCCGTCGGCGTCCACATCCAGCGCACCGTCTACTTCATCCAGGTAGGCGCCTGCAATGCTTTCATGAAGATGGTCGCCGTCCGCGGTCACCGCGTCCGGTGCCAGCACACCGGAACCGACCACATCATCGAGGAGGCTTCCCGCATCATCCAGGTCGTCTGCCTCGGTAAAGTTGATGGGAAGACCGTCACTGTCCAGTCCTTCTGCGTCACTCCAGATAACGCGTACACCGGCGTCTCCCACGGATATGCCGTCGTCCGGGTCGACGGCAACCCCGGATGCGTCCACGGTTATCCCATCATGGGCCTCCACACTCCAGGAGCGTTCTGTTGTGCCGTCATACAGGTCGCCGGAGAGGCCGCTGCCAGCATCCAGTGCTTCCAGGTCGACGGCAAGCACGCCGTCCGTCATCTCAAGCTGGGCGCCGGCAATCCGCTCCTCGATGGCGGAGGCGTTCACTGTCCCGTCTGCAGAGATTGTGATGCTGTCGGAGATGTTTCCGTCCGCCAGAGGGGTCTGTACGGTCATCCATCCGATATCGTGTATTGCCTGGCCGCTCATGTTGATGTCCTGGTCTCCGGCCTGGTCACCGGTCTCCAGAACCTCTTCAAGGGTCTGGGATCCAGCCTCTGCATCGATGTCGATACACTGGTATGAGCCGTTGTGGTAGACCTGGCTTACTGCTCTACCTGCCGGGCATTCCGGGGCGAAGAAGGCGGTGATGTTCCCACCCGACATGTTCAGATCACCTTCCATCGTGTCTCCGTCACGATTGAGGAACCGGTCGTCGTATGCGGCACCGGTCTCGTAGCTGGAGACGAGGTTCGAAGCACCGACCACGCCTGATCCAACGAGGTTGCTGACGCGGGCAGAACCATCCACATCCAGCCGGTAGGATGGTGAACTGGTGCCGATGCCAAGGTAGTGGTCGCCGGTGTCGAAGAAGAGGTTGGAGTAGGAGGAGATCGTGTCCTCTCCGACGAAGACGGCGACCTCTTCAGCGCTTCCGCTGCCGCTCACATCTCCGACCTCTCTTGGGACGCAGGAGACGGATCCGTCATCGTTGATCTGCTGGATAACCTGATCCGGGCTGTCACATTCCCCGAAGAATCCGGAGAGTTCTCCGATGCCGGCGATGTTATGTGCGATCGCGTTCGGGTTGTCCGACATGTTCAGGTCCGTATCGATCGGGGTGATGTGGTGAAGCGGGTGTGTTGGGTGTTCCGGTTCAGCAGCGGCTGTACCCGTAAGAAGTAGTGTGAATACAGTGACAGCTACTGCTGCAGCGAAACGGCTCCTGCCAAAAGCATGCATGCTGGCTCAGGATTGTCACAGCTGGTTAATATAACTTTTTGAACAGTGCGCAGTAGCGGTGAGAACAGGTATACTGGCAGATATGAAAAGGGAAAAGGAGTGATGGTGAACATGGACTGTTAGTCCATGCCCGCGATTTCTGCGTCGTAGCTGCAGCCAGTTGCTTCCTCGAGTTCCGGGATGGTCTGGATGCCTGGCACGATCTCACCGTTCAGTCGCCATACCACGCCGTGTTCTAACACGGTGTCCTCAGGGAATCCTTCAGTTCCTGGCCCCTGGAATATGTCCTGAATACCGGTGATGCCTCCCAGTGCCTGGATCTGAGCCTGCGCCATCTGGGTGTGCTGCATCAGTTCCTCGTTCTGTGCGATGATACCGAAGAACCGTGCATTCTGGTCTGATACGCAGGAGAGGAAGTCTTCCCGGGCTTCAAGTGTTCCCATGTAGTCTGACACGGATACCGGGTTCTGAACGATGTATTTGCCGTCCGCGGTGACGTAGGTGTTGATCACGCTTTCACCGTCGGAAAGTACCACGCGGTCAAGGCTGCCCTCGGATTCGATCTTGAGCACTTCAAGGTCTGCCCCTGTCTCCATCTCAAGTGCTTCCTTGGCAATATTGCCTGTTGGTTCTCCAAGGAGACCGAATGCGTTTGTGAAGACCATGCCACCGGCAACGGCGGCGATTAGAACAGCTCCAAGTACGGCGACAACCTTTCCGTTCATGGAGGCCTGTATGGAGAAAGAACCTTAAAAAACCATCCGTTTCCTGGAACTAATTCCAGGACAGGAGGTGTCTGGAAACATGGTGGCCGTGGTTGTGAACTGATTTAAACTAGACTCGTTCTATTGTAGGGTATGCTGGGCAGACACGTGCCTGTTCTCGTGATCACCGTTCTTATATTTACATGGATGTCCAGTGCAGTGCTGTTCCCGGTACAGGCAGATGGCGACTGGGAGGATGGAACGTTCACGAACACGACCGTCTCCGACGATGCGCTGGTTCTGGATGGGGACAGTGACACGGGGACGTACCGGTCAGATGATTTTGATGCCGGTGATACGTACAGCTGGGAGCAGGTCGTTGTGGATGCGGATCTGAACGGGGGTGACGTTGGTCTGAGTATCGAAACATCGAACGACGGGTTTTCATCGGTGACCGAGCGGATCCTGTACAGTGTGGAGGATGGGACGTCATCTATCAGTCTGTCAGAGTTCGAGGACTCCCGGTACATCCGGTTCAACTACACGTTGACCCGGGGAGATGCAACGCCGCGTATCGAGGCGACGAACCTGTCAGTGGAGGAGAATACCACGTTCGTGGTCCGGCAGGATACGTGTCTTGATGGTGAAGAGGCGCTGTTCTCGATGTCTGACCGGGTGAATGCGCATGCCGGCGATCCCGGGTACTGGGAGTACCAGGTTTGTGCTGGCGGGATCGATCGGAGTGCGTACCGGAGCGTGTGTACCGATGTAGAGTCGCCGGTGCTTTCGTTCTTTGACTCGGAGGAAACGTTCATCCATCTTTCCACGGACAGTGACCAGTTCAACCAGCAGCTGTGTACCGGCGAGTTATCGATCGGTATCCGTGACGAATGTCCGGACACGACAAAGGCTATCGTCTCCATCTACGATCTACCTGAATCCCATGTGGCCACGCCGGGCGTGTACGGTCATCACCTGTGCGGCGCTATTTTCACGGATGTATCGTTGATGATGGAGTTCCATCACGGTGAGGACGACACGGTCCGGATGCATGACGATGATGACCCGGGAACCGGGATGTACGAGTATCCTGTCGGACTGGACTCCGGGTTTATCAGTGCCGAGGCTGCGTCCCTGGTGGCAGGTATCGTGTCCGGGGAGTATACGCGGACGACCGGTATCGAATACCGAGAGGACGGGGATGATCACGTGTTCCGCATGATGCAGGATCGGAACGTTGACGTCAGCTTTTTCATACCGTATGCTGAGGGTACGTCCCGGTCGCTGGAGAACAGGATCGGATTGATCGAGGATGGCGAGTTCCTGAGCCAGATAAACCCTAATTTCGGGATGCGACTGGCAGAGGAGATGCTTATCCAGCTAACCCTGCAGTTTACGAATATTGATCTTGTGACGGATATGGTGCTGTCCAGCGGCAGCCACCGGCTTATCATCGAAAACATCGGGGAAACCGGAGATGGCGAACCACGGGTGAGGATCAATGCAACGGCACCGTAACGCACAGGCACAGATGGTGTCGGTCGCACTGTATACAGCGATCATCGTCATCGGGGTGTCCACGGTCATCATCGTTGGTGAGCCGATACTGGAGGATATGCGGGATGCGGAGGCGGTGGATGCTGCGATGAACATGTTGACGGAGATGGAGCAGCAGATCCTTGCCGTTGCCGATGCCGGGGAAGGAACGACGACCGAGATCGGTCTCCGTTTTGCCCGTGGCGAGTTCATCTTTGATTCAGCCAGTAACAGCATCACCTATGAACTGGATACCACCGCCGAAATGATCAGTCCACATTCTTCTCGGCAGATCGGGAACCTCCGATTAAGTTCGATGGCGGATGTGACCGTGGAAGAATCCGCGGTTAACGGCCAGCCATGCTGGAACCTTGAGAACGACCATATCTCTGTCTGCATCCGCAACATCCCAACGAACGCGACAGAGCAGATCGGTGGAGAGACGGCCGGATACTGGCGGTTCAACGAGAACCAGGGAAGTACTGCATCCGACACATCCCCGCACGGAAATGACGGCAGCATCTCCGGCGCACAGTGGACGGACGGTGTCACAGACCATGCACTGGCGTTTGACGGGGTGAGCGATCATGTAACGGTGCAGGATGATCCGGTGCTGGACGAGGACCTGGATGAGCTCTCCGTGTCCGCGTGGGTATACGTTGAGAAGGAGGATCCGGAGGAGATGGAGGTCGTGGTGAGGAAACAGCGGACGGGCACGCCCGTGTATACACTGGCGCGCCGTAGTGCGGGAGATATCGTGTTTTACGGGGACGGGTTTGATTTCACCACGAGCGATACGGTGTTACAGGACAGCACCTGGCATCATGTTGCTGGCACCGTTAACAGTACACACGTCCGTGTCTACGTGGATGGTGTGCTGGAGGGTGAAAATACGGGGGATTACGGGGTCACCGAGTCAACCGAAGACCTGTTTATCGGTGGGGACGATGTGATCGATGCAGAATATCTGGAGGGAAGGATCGATGAGGTTCGTATCTGGGACCATGCACTTCATGCGGACAGGGTAGGATGGGTGTACAGCCAGCAGGGGCGGCTTGATTTTATCGATACTGAAGATTTGATACTCCAGTACTATAATAAGGACGCGGACGAATCACTTGATGCAGACTTCAGTATCACCCTTCAAACCAACCAGCCTGTCGATTTCACCCATAACGGGACAGGATACGTGGAACCCGTACTGACAGGCGACAACCTTGGTCGGGGTGAACTCGAGGCCGAAGTCCGAAGCTTCTTCGGTATCGACTACACCGTCACGTTCACGCTACGAAGCGGATCCGACTTCCTGCAGGTGGATGTGGAGGACTGAACCAGCCATGTTACACCATATAACCGCTCACACGGCACGCAGACAGAAAGGGTTCGAATCAGCTGTCACCATCCTGGTCGTGATAGTGATTGTTCTGATGGCCAGCATGTTTCTCCTCTACCTCGTCTCGACAGGGACCGGCGACGCAACCGACAACCTCCGGGAGGCTGTTGACGATGTACGGTCCAACATACACGACCTCACTGATACCCTGCGAGACCGGGTGGAATCTGAACTCCTTGACGAAGCCGATGAAGCACCGTCTGACGATGAGGAGGAAGATGATGAAGATAATGACACGGAAGATGAAAACGGGGAGGACTAACACCTGAAACAGGCCTGCAGGAGAACCGGATACGTCACAGGCCGAACTGTTGCATCAGTTTTTTCATGTTGCCGCGCTTCATATTCTTCCCGGACATCTTGTCCATCATGTTCTTGGCCTGGCGGTACTGCTTGATCATGTCCCGCACCTCGCCACGTTCCACACCGGCTCCCTGTGCGATTCGGTCGGCACGGCTCTTGTTCACCATCTTCGGGTCAGACTTTTCTTCCGGCGTCATCGACTTCATCGCGGCATGGTAGATCTCCAGCTTCTCCTCCTGCACGTCCAGCGCGTTATCGGGGAGGCTGTCCTTGGAGAACGGGAGCTGGTCCATGATCTGGTCCATCATCCCACTGGAGGTCACGCTCTGCATCTGTTCGAAGAAATCTTCCATGGTGAAATCGCCTTCCATGATCCGTTCCGCAGCATCCCGGTCGATCGCTTCCTCCGCCTTCTCGATGATGGCTCCGATATCCGGTTCTCCCAGTAACTGGCCAACGAACCGTTCCGGATCATACACCTTCAGATCATCCAGTCCTTCACCGGTGCCGATAAACGTGACCGGCGCCGCGGTTTCCGCGGTGGAGGATAGCGCGCCACCCCCTTTCGCGGATGAATCCATCTTCGTGACCACGATACCGTTGATGCCGACCGCGTCGTTGAACGTTTCAGCCTGTTCACGGGCGGCCTGCCCGATATCTGCGGGGATCACCAGGTACGAGTTGTCCGGTTCCAGCTCGGTCTCAATATCCTTCAGCTCCTGCTCCAGTTCAGCGTTCATCGAGTCACGGCCCGCAGAGTCCACGATGATCACGTCACAGTGATCCAGTTCCTGCATCCCATTCTTCACGATGCCAGCCGCATCCGTATTATCAGGTTCGCCGTAGAACGCGACATCTGCTTTCTCCGCGTTCTGCTGGAGCTGTTCGTACGCGGCAGGTCGGTGGACGTCAGCGGCGATCAGTCCCACCGTGAGTCCGCGTTTCCGGTAAAAGTTCGCTAACTTCCCGGCGGTCGTGGTCTTACCAGCACCGAACAGGCCAAGGAGCAGGATGCGCTGGGGTTTGACCGCGATATCTGCCTTCTCCTCACCGAGGAAATCGACAAGATGCTCATATACGATGTTCAACACGTGTTCTTTCCGTGTCAGCCCGGACGGGATATCCTTTTTCAATGCCTCCGACTTGATATCATCGGACAGCTCCCGGACCAGCTGTACGTCCGCATCAGCCCGAAGCAGCGCGCGCTGAATATCCTTCACCAGATCGTTAACCGCTTCTTCATCCGCCAGGGAGCGTCCAGCGAAACTTGCGATAGACTCTTTCAGTTTGTCGAAGGCCATACCTGATACGGATATTCCTCATCAATACTTAAAAGAAGTGTATCGTTTTTCCCGGCCGGGCCGCAGTGCAATTCAGAGCACACCGCGCGTTCCACGGGTATGGCCTGGACCGGTCAATCCGGCGGTGCGGAAAAACGTTATAAAGGTGCGAAGAATACACATCGGTATGGATATAGAAAAGGTATACGAGTTCTCAGCCGGGAAAAACGACTGGAACACGTTTGAAATCGGTGTCAAGGACGACACCATCGTGGTCCGGGACGATGTCGGCATGATCCAGTTCGTTGAGGACGATATCGAGCAGCTTATCGACGGGATCGACCAGGCCCGCAGACGACTCCGGGAAATGCAGCGACGGCCCACACAGTCCAATGAACCGGAGGGCACTGAAGACACTGAGGATGCTGAAGACACCGAAGACGCTGAAGATACCGGGGAAGACGATGACGGGATCGAAAGCACCGGCCTCGGCCCACAGTTCCCGGGATCTGATCGCTCTCTCTAACCTCTCACCGGCTCCCGGCAGCGGCAGTAGCATTTAAGAGGATGGTGTTCGATTAGAACCGTAGGCCTGTACGGACGCGGCCTTGGTCCAGTGGCTAAGACTCTGGCCTTCCAAGCCAGCGACCCGGGTTCAACTCCCGGAGGCCGCATCCAAAGATGCTAGTTCCAGAGTTGAACACCTCGTAGAAAACTTGTTTTCGAACGGGTTCAACTCCCGGAGGCCGCATCCAAAGATGCTAGTTCCAGAGTTGAACACCTCGTAGAAAACTTGTTTTCGAACGGGTTCAACTCCCGGAGGCCGCATC
>JALDAF010000045.1 GCA_022729315.1 Candidatus Nanohalalkaliarchaeum halalkaliphilum
CGTCTCCCCGGAAAATATCAGCGCTCAATCCCTGCGCCATCTTGATCTCCTCATCGTGGTTCACGGTCCACGCGGTCCGATGGGTAACAGCCTGGAGGATATCCTTGCCGGCAGGAATGCCACTCCCTGATCGTTTCACGCCGCCAAACGGCAGGTGGACCTCTGCACCGATGGATGGAAGGTTGTGGTAGCCGAGTCCTATCTCGGCCTCGTCACGGAACCGGCGTGCCTTCCGGTAGTCCTCGGTGATTATGGCACCGGCCAGTCCGTACTCCACCGAGTTGTGCATCTCCAGCGCCTCGTCGAAGTCGCTGTACGGGATGATCGCGGTATGGGGACCGAACACTTCTTCGTGGATCACCGCAGTATCCGGGTCGTAGTCGATCCGGTAGACGAACGGACCGACGAAGTATCCGTCATCGTTCTCCGGCTCGTTTTCCCTGTCAACCAATACCTCTGCCGCATCCATGTTGCGGACCACGTCGTTCCATTCCGCGGTTTTATCCCGCTGCTGCTGGTCAACCAGCGGACCCATGAACACGTCATCTTCCACGGGATGGCCGTAGTTCACCTTCTCCGCGACTTCCACAAACCGGTCCTGGAACTCGTCAATGATATCTTCGTGTACGATGAGACGTTCCGCGGAGACACATCGCTGGCCCGTGGTCTTGAACGCGCTCATGATCGCTGCGTGGACCGCGGTATCCATGTCCGCATCCTCCGTGATGATCAACGCGTTCTTTCCACCCATCTCACAGGCGGTGAGCTTCCCGGTTTCCGCTGCAACCTGCTGGATGTGTTCGCCGACCTCGCAGGAGCCGGTGAACAGGACCGAGTCCACGTCCTCGTGTTCTGTGAGCGGGGCACCGGCGTCCTCACCGTACCCGGTGATCATGTTTAACACGCCGTCAGGGAGTCCGGCCTCCTCAAATATTTCCGCCATCTTCACTCCACACAGCGGAGTCTGTTCCGCGGGTTTGAAGACCATGGTGTTTCCTTCCACCAGTGTGATGGCGATGTGCCACATTGGTATGGCGACCGGGAAGTTCCACGGCGTGATACTGGTGACGACACCCGCGGGTTTCCGTATCACATATGAATCCTTTGCCGGGATTTCAGAGTCCACAACCTCGCCGCTTGGCTGTCGGGCATTCCCGAACGCGTACCGCGCCATATGGGACGCCTCCACCACGTCGGCCTTGCCCTCCGACAGTTCCTTCCCACATTCCCGGGAGACGAGTTCACCGAGTTCGTCGGTGCGTTCATCGATGATATGGTATACTTTGCGGATGTACTGTGCGCGGTCGATGCGGGACAGTGACTGCCATTCCTCCAGCGCATCGTTCGCGGCCTGTATTGCTCTTTCAGCGTCCTCCGGGTTCGATCTCTGGAACTCGCCCAGTACCCGTTCAGTGTCCGCGGGTTCCGTTGATTCGAACGTTTCACCAGAAGCAGATTCAACCCATTCCCCGTTGATATAGTTCTTGTATGTCTCAGACATAACACGTGTAGATGCGTGGTACTGGTATAAATTGGTTGCTCCGGAAACGTCATTCTCGTCGGATAACCGTGTCACGGTGGAACGCGTCCTCGTAGAGGGATGCGATCTCGTCCACGGTTTCTTCGATCTCCTGGTCAGTCTTCTTGATCTTCTTCCGGAGGTGTTCACGGCGTTCAGCACGTTTCTGTAGTTTCTTCTTCGCACTCTGATGTTTCCGCTGGAGTTCGCGTTCCATCCTG
This sequence comes from Candidatus Nanohalalkaliarchaeum halalkaliphilum, assembly GCA_022729315.1. Taxonomy (GTDB): domain Archaea; phylum Nanohalarchaeota; class Nanosalinia; order Nanosalinales; family Nanohalalkaliarchaeaceae; genus Nanohalalkaliarchaeum; species Nanohalalkaliarchaeum halalkaliphilum. The sequence continues at coordinate 1,741 of JALDAF010000045.1, forward strand.
GGGGCATCGTGTTGGTCGATTCGCTGCTGGAGTGTTTCGATCCTGTCAGACAACTCGTCTATCTGGTTCTGGAACGTGGACAGCTCCATCAGTGTTTCGGCGCCGTCCCGGAACTTGTCCTGCTGCCGGGAACTGATCAGGTTGTCCGGCATCGCATCCAGTGCAGCTTTCACCGCTGATTCTACTGCTTCCGGGTCGTGGTCCATCAGGGGTTCACGGTCCCGGTCCCGTATCATTTCCAGTACGGCTGTATCCGTTGGCAGTGTTACATCGCCGTGTTCCGCAGCGTACAAAAGTTTCTTGAGGCCACGATCCATCTTCCGCATCGAGGTATCTATCTTCTGCCGTGCCTGTTGCCGTTGCTGTTCGGCTTCAGATTTCTCCTCCTGGAGCGCGTGGTACTCCTCCCACGTATCGCTGTTCCGCAGGTCGTTTAACCGGTTCTCAACCTGTTTTCGTTCCTTCCGCGGGGATTTTGTGTCGATGCTGTCCATTTCGTCCCTGATCCGGGACCGTTTCTGCTTTAGTTCGGGTCTGCGCCCAGACAGGGTTTGTAACTGCTTGTATCGTTTCAACGGCCGGTAGTCAGAATGGAGGAACTCGTTCAACCGCTCCTTCTCCTCCTTCAACCGGTCAAGTTTATTGAACGCAGGTTTCTGTTCGCGGTCGATACGGCTGAGCACAGCGGATTCCTTACGTGACATGCGCTGGAACCGTTCTGTTATCCTGTCCAGCTGCTGGTACAGTTCCTCCGGTTTCGAGGACAGTTCGATGTCTTCAAGGAGTTGCTGCCGGTCCTCCACGATATTTTCTATCACGTCCTCGAACCGTTTCCGGCTGTGCTCATCCTCGAAGTTCTCCATCCGCTTTAACGCGTCCTCCAGTTCTGACAGGGCTTCCTTACAGTCCCTGTACAGTCGTTCCGCTTTTTCACGAGCGGCTTCGATCTCGTCTTCCCGCTCCGCATAGAACGTCTCGTCCGCCGACTCTGGACTGGTTTCTACCGGGTCACGGAACCGTGCAAGCCATTTATCGAACATCGTGGTGCGTACATGAGACTGGGGTTCCGTACTTTTTGAACCTTGGCAGATACCGGTGCCAACCCAAACAGAACTATTTCCGTGCCCTTCACCGGGTGTTCATTGCCCGTCATTCCCCGTGTCCAGTTCGATCGGGTCTTCCACGATCTCACCGTCCTGTTCATCCACCACAAAAACGGTTCCGTTTCCCAGTGACAGGAGTTCCTTTGCCTGTTCAAGGTGGTCCAGTCCATCCTCCAGGAGCTGGTCGGCGTCGTCATCATCCAGATCCTCCTCGTCGAACCGTTCGATGATACGTTTCACCGTATTCAGCCGGTTCCGGAACTGCTCATCCCTCATAACAGTATCACCCCGAGCAAAACGGCGATGATCACCGTCTGCACCGCGATGATCGCTTTATATTTCTGTTCGCGGCTCAGCGCCAGCTCCAACTGTTTCTTCTTTTTCTCCACGGTCCTGAACTTCCGGTACCGTTCACGCAGACGGTCCTCCATGTTCTCCACCGTCTTCAACAAATCGTTCCTGCTGGCTACGGCCCGTTTCCCGGCCGCGGTCGGCGTTATCTCACCGCTGTCCGCCACGTATCCTGTGATGGTTTCGTCGGTGCGGTGGCCGACACCGGACACGACCGGCACGTCCGCTTCAAAGATGGTGCGGGCCAGATCCTCACTGTTGAATGCCTGCAGGTCTTCGATGCTGCCTCCACCACGTCCGATCACGATCACGTCAACATCGTAGCGTTCATCGAAGAAATCGATGCCCTCTATCAGGTCATCCACCGCGTTCTCGCCCTGTACCGCTGCGTGTTTCACGTATATATCAACCTCCGGAAACTGGTCGTGGATCGCGTTCACCATGTCACAAACTGCTGCACTCTCCGTGCTGGTTACCAGACCGATCCGTTCCGGTAGTTCGGGGATATCCTGTTTATATTTCTCGTCGAACAGTCCTTCTTTCCGCAGTTTCTTGATGCGTTTCCGGAGTTCCGCGTAGTATTTTCCCTCTCCTACGGGGTACACCGTTCGGATCTTGAATGAGACCGACCCGTGTTTTTCGTAGTATTCCGCCGTTCCCTGAACGAGGATCTCGTCACCGTCCTCCAGATCGTAATCCAGTTTCCCGTAATGTCCCCGGAACATGACGCAGGATACTTTGCTTTTCTCATCTTTCAGATCAAGGAACATGTGGCCGCTGGAGGACTCGGAGCAGTTGGATACTTCTCCAAGCAGGTACACGTCCGCGAGAGCTGGTTCTGCCTCCACCAATCCGTTGATGTGGTGATTCAGGTCGGTGACGGTGAGCACATCCGCTGGTGGGACACCGTGCTCGTCCTCGATCTCCGCAAACTTCTCCTCCATACCCCTGTCCTGTCAAATAATACCTTTAACTGTACTGTCCAGGGTTCCGGAAGTTCCGGGACGTCACCCGCCATCGCTTTAAACGTGTTTTCCCCATTGCGTTCTGTTGATGAGCACGGTATACGCGATCACGGAGGAGGACAGGGAGCGGTTCCGGGAGCCGCGCGGTACAGTCGTGCAGGATGAGGAGTTGATCAACGAGCTCCGTGAGCGGGACTATCACCGGCTGATCTGTGTCGGTGACCGGGTGTCGCTGGATGTGGCGGATTCCGGGATTGATGCGGATATATACGTGGTGGATGGGCATATCGAGCGGGAACGTATCGATACAAGGAAACATGACGAACTCGGCACAGACCTTGAGATGAACACGGAGAACCCGGCTGGAGTCATCACGGAGGATGCGTGGAACACGATGCGTGAGGCCACTGCACACACCTGCTCCACAGCCGTGCACGTGGATGGAGAGGAAGATCTTCTGGCGTTGCCCGCGTTCCTGTTCGCCTCCCCGGATTCACTGGTGGTGTACGGCGACTGGCAGAACGGCGCGGTTATCGTGGAACCGGATGAGAAGATGAAACAGTTCGTGCGGGACACGGTCGGCATCCCTCAGCACCCACACGTGATCGTGGGCGGTTCATGGGACCATTTCCATGCCGGGCACCGGTATCTGCTGATGGCCGCGTTTGAACACGGGAGGCAGGTTGATATTGGGGTGACAACCGACAGGATGCTTGCGGATCTCGAGAAAGATACTGCAGGAAGACTGGAAGATATTGAGACACGGAAACAGCATGTGGAACTGTTCCTAGACACGTTCGGGCTGCTGGAACGGGCGGAGGTACTGGAAATCGATGATTTCCGTGGGAATGCGGTTGACGCAGATCGAGGCGTGCTGCTTTGCACGGAGGAGACACTGGAGAATGCGAAGAACGTGAACGCTGAACGGCTGGAGCGACAGAAGACCCCGCTGAATATCGCGGTACTTGACCGGATCACCGGTGAGGATGGCAGCGATATCAGCTCCTCCCGCATCCGTGCCGGCGACATCGACAAGGACGGATTCATTCTTAAGTAGTAACAACTTTATATATTCTGAGTGGTATCATGGAGGTATGGGAGAGAGCTACCGCACCAGCAGTATCGGTGATGACGTGCACCTGGTAGAGGGGAACGTGTACCGGTTCGCCGCAGACAGGTTGATCGATGAGAGGTACAACGTTTCACTGGGGCTTCGTTTCGATGAGGATAGTGAACTGGAACAGTTTGCGTATGCGATGAACGGACACCCGAAACAGCAGGCCGTGATCGCGGACAGGCAGGAAGGAGATGCGTTCCGTGTTACCCGTATCTACGGAGACCAGCATTGGGGTATCCGGACGCTGAAGGAACGGATCGACGGGGACTGGTCGTTTCTGTTGAGTGAGACCGATGCAACACTTCCCTTCCCGCAGACCCTGGAAGATGATTATGACACATTCCTCGAGAATCTGGAGGAACCGTTGACACTCCTCACCAACCTGTACGATGTGAACCCGGACCGGTTCAAGGATGACCGCACCGTATTCTACACAACGGAGCTGGTGGAGCACCGGATGGATGCGGAACCACTAACCGAGGATGAGCTGCTGGAGGAGATGGACTCCCGGATGAAGCCTGTACCAACTGAAGATGTGCAGAACATTGAAACCGTTTCCACACCCGAACCAGCCACCGGCCCAGACACTGTGAACGAGCAGGAGGCCACGGATTGACGCCGGGAAAAAGTTTCTTATAGTACTGAACAGAAAAGAGTGATTGTACATGACACGGATTCTACTGGCACGGCACGGTGAGACGGACCATAACCGGAACGGCATCCTCCAGGGCGAACTGGACGTGGACCTGAACGAGACCGGGATCCGGCAGGCACAGAAACTGTCGGAACGCCTCAGGAACGAGGATATCAACGCCGTATACTCCAGTGGTTTGAAGCGGGCGCAGCGTACAGCAGAGATCGTGGCCGGCCCACACGATCTGGAGGTTACACCGATCACCGAACTGAACGAACGGAGTTTCGGTGAACTGGAGGGAGAACCGTCCGAGACGCTGAAAGAACGGTTTGAAAGCTCGGATTCTCCGTGGCATGCATGGGAACCTGAGGAGGCCGAGTCACTGGACGCCGTTACGAGCCGGTCGATCCCTGCACTGGAGCAGATCCGCAGCAGACATGACGGGGATACTGTTGTTGTAGTGGCGCATGGCGCGTTGAACAAGGCAGTCCTGGCCACACTGGTCGGCGGGGACTCAGGATACGGACACGCCCTGCAGCAGGATAATACGTGCATCAATGAACTGGAGTTCAGGGACTACGGTGGCTGGCGTATCCACCGGGTCAACGACGTCAACCATCTGAACGGTGACCCTGAAGAGAACAGTTAAATAAGCTGTCCGACCATTGTTCTGCATGGCAGATCTGGAGGGAGGTGCGTGGGACAGGGATGCGTTCTGGTTTCCGACGCGCGATATGACCGGGTTGCTTCTGGCCGTCTTTCTGCTTTTATCCATCATACGGTTCGATGAGCTGTTCGGTCTGCATGACGTGCAGACGTTGCTGTTCGGGTTCTGGCCGACTAGTTTCGCGTACCATGTCGGGATGAGCGCCGTCCACGTCGGTTTCGCGTACCTCCTGTACCGGTACTGGCCGGAGCCACAGACTGATCTGGAGGGAGGTGACACGCCGTGGGAGACTCACTGATATTTGTCGTGGGGACGCTGCTTGTGTATATCGCTGTACTTGCCGGGATCGGTGAGTACGCACGGCGAAAGACCGCGTTGAACCGGGAAGACTTTTTCATGGGGTCACGGAACTTCAAGACCGTTGCCCTCCTGTTCTCCCTTCTTGCCACGCAGCTGACCGCGTTCACTATGATCGGCGTCCCCGGCATGGCGTACCGGGAAGGTATCGGCGTGTACGGGTACGTGGCAAGCGCCGCTACCCTGATCATCCCACTGGTACTGGCGACGGTCGGCTACCGGCTGTGGATCGCCGGGAAACGGTTCGGCCACATCACGCCCGGTCAGTTTGTGAACCACCGGTACGAAAGCTCGTATCTCGGCATGTTTGTCATGGCACTGCTGGTGTTCTGGTCCATCCCGTACCTGCTCCTGGGAGCGGTCGGTGGCGGTATCGCGTTCTCCGCCCTTACGCAAAACGTGATCACTTACCCGGTCGGTGTCGCCATCGTTCTCGTCGTCGTGTTCCTGTACGTGATGGCCGGCGGGATGCGTGGCACGACGTATACGAATATTTTCCAGGGTGGCCTGTTCATCCTCCTTCTGATGGGGTTCCTCACGTATTTCGGTGTGAAGTTCGGCGGATTTGAGGCTGCTACAACGGCTGCGATCGGTGAAAATGCAGAACTCGCGGTACGGCCGCTAGAAGGACCGTTCAGTACGCAGGGCTGGTTCAGCTTCTTCCTGCTCACCGGTCTCGCTATCCCGATGTTTCCGCACATGTTCATGCGTATACTGACCGGGAAATCGGTTACCGTGTACAAGCGGATGGTGGCGCTGTTCCCGATCGGCGTTGCGGTTGCGTTCATCCCAGCCGTGTTCCTCGGGTTCTGGGGGGCTGGGCAGATCACCGGGCTGGAGGGTCAGACCGCGGACCAGATCCTTCCGATGCTCTTCGGCCAACAGCTTCCGCTTCTGCTGCTGGGACTGGGGATCGTCGTCATACTGGCTGCGATCATGTCGACCCTGGACGCACAGACCCTGACCGTGAGCACCATGTTCACTGAAGACCTTGTGCGGCCACTGAACACCCACATGACAGAGCGGATGGAAATCCTGGTAACCCGTATCCTGCTGGCCGGCGTCTTTTTCCTCACGTTCGGACTGGCGTTGATGCAGCCCGGTACCGTGTTCTGGATCGGGGAGTTCGCGTTCCAGGGATTCGCGCTCATCTTCTACCCGACCATGATCGGCCTGTACTGGCGGCGGGCAAACCGGTACGGGGTCTGGACAGGCCTCATCACGGGTCTCGTCGGTATCTGGCTGTTCCAGCTCGGGGTTCTTCCGGGAACACTGAGCTACGGGTTCATGCCGTTCGTTCCGGTGCTGGTCGCCCAGATCTTCGTGGTTCACGCGGTATCCTATCTCACGATATCCCCATCACAGCGTCGGGTTCGCGAATACACTGAACTGTTTCGCGGTGTATGGTAGAAACATTGTGCGGAGGTCCGTCACTCAAACCCTACGCTGTGTGATGCAGTACCTGTTTCATCGGCCTGCTCACGGACCGTTTCAAGGGCGTTCTCAAAGTCTTCCGCGGTGACCTGTGTTTCGTCAACGTCGTCTGCTCGACGGATCGCGTTCCACCGTGCCTCATCCACGAGGTCAGAGATATCGGAGCCTACGAAGTCTTCGGTCTGTTCCGCGATCTCCGCGTAATCGATGTCGTCCGCAAAGTTTCCGTCCCGGGTGTGCACGTCCAGTATCTCTTTTCTGGCTTCGTAACCAGGCTTTCTCAGTGTGATGCGTTCACCAAACCGGCCGGTCCGTATCACGGCAGGGTCCAGTGCATCGTACCGGTTGGTGGCGCCGATCACCATCACGTTTTCAAGTGGCTCCACCCCATCCAGGTTCTTCAGGAACTCGGTCACGATCCGTGTTGTTGCGTCGTGCGTGTTCGGCTCGTTCCGGTTCTTCAGTAGTGAGTCGATCTCGTCCACGAATATGATCGCAGGATCCTCGCCTTCACGGGCTTTTTCGAAGATGTCGCTGACGTTCTGCTCTGACTGTCCGTACAATGAGTCCGTGAAATGGTTGGTGGAGACACTGTAGAACTCTGCGTCGTATTCGCCGGCGATGACGCGTGCCAGCAGTGTTTTCCCGGTGCCAGGTGGTCCTTCCAGCAGCACTCCTTTCTCGATGTCGAGGCCGACGGACTCGTATATCCCTGGATGTACGAGCGGACGAAGGATCCTGTCACGGATCCGTTCCTCGACATCCTCCGGAAGCACGATATCATCCCATGTCTCATCGGGTACGTACCCGGCGTCCTCCCCGGTATCGGCGGAGGGTTTGTACTTCGCTGCGATCTCTTCGATATACCGGTGTGCCTGGAGCGCATCCGCCACTGCATCCGTCTGTATCTGGGCGGTCAACTTGCATTTCCCACCGGAAAACCCGGTGATCTGTGCGATATCAATGCTTGTATCGTCTACCTCGATAACGACATCCTTGAGGTACGGTTCACCCTCCGCAACCCGTACCCGGTACCCGTCCTCGTTTTCAGGGAGTGAAACCGACATGGTCACAGGTTCCTCAGCAGAATACCGCTTCCATATCTCCTTCTCAAGGTCATGGATCGGTCCCTCCACCATGTACTCGTCTGCCAGTATCACCGGGGACTCATACGATATCCACTCCGAGTCCTGATAGTCATCCATCTGTTCAAGAAGTGCTTCCAGATTATCCGCAGCCGTTGACAGATCATCCGCCTCCATCGACACACCCCAACATTACTTAATATCAGTTAAATGTATTTCGAAAAATATAAACATTTAGCAATATTTACTGTGTTTTTTGAATATATGGTGTCCGATGCCGGGTTCCCCGGATGATCCAGTCGTGTGGTAACAGTCATGGAATAAGCGAAAAAAGTATAAATGGGTTTGACCAGTAATCCTCCACTGGAAGCTGGTGATGCCCTATGGACAGCAAAGAAGCCACGGTGCTTGAACACATCCTGGAACATCGGGACGAAACACTTACCACACACAAACTTTCAACCCATCTTGATATGCCGGCCGATGAACTACGGCAGATCATCGAACGGCTCGAGGACCAACTGCTGGTCATGGTCGGGGCGAAAACACCGCAGGGACACTGTTACGACATCAGGCCAACGCCCCATGCAGACCAGGCGCTTACCGCAGAGACGGTCGACGACCCAGTACTGGATATCGGCCCGGATCCAGAGCCGTTCATCCATTCGGCCGGCATACGTGGGGAAGGGTAACACCCCCTTTCCTGCACCCCTTCTTTTTTCCTGTTTCGACAGAACCACTCATAGTTCCACGGCAATGCATCTCTCAAACCCATCAACGTCCTTAAAAAGTTTAACTGCAGTTCTTTGTATGGAGCCAAAGGTCGAATCTGTCCCCCTCACCAGAGGGCTACAGGCGTAGAGCAGAGGTCCTCTACTCCTGATTCAAGGGAGATATGTCCACTGTAAACGGCGAGTAAGACACACGGAAGAAAACCGCTAGTCGCGCCATGGACAAGATGCGGGCGAGGAAGCTAGCCCAGACCGGCTAAACCATTTTTTCTTTTACCAGTCCGATTTACCATAGTGATCCATAACCTGCTTCGCATCCCACGAAACCATGTCCTCCACATCATATCCGAGTTCCCGGACCGTCCGTTCCAACGCCTCCATCGTC
>JALDAF010000021.1 GCA_022729315.1 Candidatus Nanohalalkaliarchaeum halalkaliphilum
CCTGTACGACAAGGTTGTGGGCGAACGGTGACGGTACGTCCGTGTCGATATGTTTGTACGTGATGTCTTTGTTCCGGAGGCCGTCAACGATCTCCGTGGCGTGCTGGATATCCATATGGTCCTCCATGATCTCGCGGTACGTCTCCTTGATGATCGGGAACTCTGGGTCGATCTTTTCGCAGGCGGCGAGCAGGAAATGGCTTTTCATCTGCTGTTTGCCCACGGATTTTTGATCGCCCTTGTAGTTCCGGAGGATCATCAGCGCGCGGGAAGCGACGTGCCGGAACCGGCGTTTCATGAGCTCGGTCTTCCGGATCGCGTCCTTCAGCTCTTCCCGGAGCTCGATCTCGGTCAGGTCATCCAGGACCTCGTCCAGGTCGTGTGGGCGGCGCGGCAGCATCAGCACGAACCCGTGGTCGTCCACGACGATGCCGACGTTCGTGTTCATCCGTTTCGACAGCATGTTCGCCAGGATGCGGCAGAGGGCGTCGTTGACGCGGCGGCCGTAGATGGTGTGGAACACCAGGTTCAGCTTCCCGGCATCATCGATGGTCTCCTCGATCACCAGTTCCTCGTCGGTCGGCACAGCATCTACATACCGGTGCTGCTCGTACACGTAGGAGAGGATGGCGGAGGCCGTGTTCTCGTCCACGTAGTAGTTCTGGTTCACCCACTGCTGGATATCTTCTTTCGGCACACCCATCTCCAGCTGGTCCACCACCTTTCTATTAAATTTACCGATGCGCCGCCCGAGGTCATAGGATAACGGCAGCATCTCTGAGAACCAGCTGGGGACGGTCGGCGACTTGTTTGGGACCGCGTCAACGTAGACTTTCATACCGCGGGCGTACTGGAACTGGTACGTGGACCCGCCCAGGACGAAGATGTCGCCTTTCGTCAGCCGGTCAAGGAACTCCTCATCCAGCGTGCCCAGGTATGTGTCGTTGCCGCGGAGGTTCACCCGGTACGCGGATTCGTCCGGGATCGTGCCGATGTTGGTCATGTATATCACCCTGGTCATCTTCCCGCGACGGCCGAACACTTCGTCCCCTTCCGTAAGATGGTCCTCTTCCGGTGGTGTCTCATAGTCCTGTTCCTCGTATTCCCCGATCCATATCTTGCCGTACACGTGCTGGTCCTCCAGGTCCGCGTACTCACCGGCCACGTACTTCAGTGTTTTCCGGTAGTCCTCCCACTCAAGCTGGTGGAAGGTGTAGCTCTTCGTAATAACATCAAATGCCTCGTCAACACCCCATCGACGGTTACAGGCCATGCCTACAACGTGCTGCGCCATCACGTCCAGGCAGTTCGTCGGGATCCTGACGCGGTCCAGTTTATCCTCTTTCGCGCACCGCATCATCACGGTACATTCCAGGGCGTCATCCCTGTCCACGACCATGACCCGGCCCTTCGCGGTCTCATGAAGCTTGTGTCCGCTCCGGCCGATCCGCTGGATTGCACGGGCCACGCCTTTCGGACTGGAGAGCTGCATCACCAGGTCGATGTACCCGATGTCGATACCGAGTTCGAGCGAGGTGGAGGTGACACCGACCGTGAGATCACCGTTCTTCAACGCTTCCTCGACGTGCAGCCGTTTCTCCCGGCTCATCGAGGAGTGGTGCGCCCCGATCTCGTCTTCATCGTAGTGGTCGGGGAACCGGCTCTTCAGGTTCTTCACAACCCGTTCCGTGGCGGCGCGGGTATTCGTAAAGATGAGTGTGGTCTCATGGTCCTGTATAAGGTTGTGCATCTGCTCGTACATCTCCCGGTTCACCACCCGGTAATCAGTATGTATCAGGTCGTCCACCGGTGAGTTCACGGAGAGATCCATCTGCTTCGAGGCTTGCACGTCCACGATGTTACAGTCGCGAGGTGTTGCATCGCTTCCAGCGCTGCTCTGCTTCGAATCTCCTGACGGAGAATCGAACCCAACCAAGAACCTGGCGATCTCGTCGATCGGTGCCTGTGTCGCGGACAGCCCGATACGGGTCGGGGAGCCGTGGCACATCGCTTCCAGCCGCTCCAGTGACAGGGAGAGATGCGATCCACGCTTGTTCTCTGACAGGCTGTGGATCTCGTCCACGATCACGTATTTCAGGTCGCGGAACTTTTCCCGGAACTTGGGACTGTTCAGGATGATACCCAGGCTTTCCGGGGTGGTGATGAGGATGTGCGGCGGGTTCTCCCGCATCTTTCGCCGTTCCGCGTCAGTCGTGTCCCCTGTTCTTACGGCGCTCCTGACCTCCGGCACGTCGTATCCCATCTCCTCCGCGGTCTCCTTGATCTCTTCACGTGGCGCTTCCAGGTTGCGCTGGATGTCGTTTCCCAGTGCACGGAGCGGCGAGATATAGATCGCGTACACCCTGTCCTCGAGTTCGCCCTTGTCTCCCATGAGAAACAGCTCGTTCAGGATAGACATGAATGCGCTGAGTGTTTTCCCGCTTCCGGTCGGTGCCGATATCAAGCTGTTCTCGTCGTTGTGGATCAGGTCAAACGAGTACTGCTGTGGTGGCGTCAGCTCGTCGAACCTGTTCGTAAACCATTCCTGCACGTACGGCTCGAAATCCTGGGGGAGCTCTGTGCTTGCTTCGGACTCGTCGACAAACCGGATAGAACCCATAACGGTACAGGTAATCCTTCGAGACAACCTTTAAAAATACGGTTTTGGCGGCGTATTTACTGGTTGTAGCGCCTGTACCCCAGTATCCCTGCCAGTGTCAGACCAGCCACGAGTAACAGGACGGGTACCGGTCCTGTCCCATCCTCCGTGTCTTCACCAAGTCCAGGTAGCCGCTCGAGTACACGGTCACCGACGGTTCTCTCACTGTCCTCGTCCTCATCTGTCTCTTCATCCGTATCCCCGTCTGTCCCATCCACCGTACCGTCCGCGTCCGGATCGTCTTCACCACCGGGTGCAGGCCCAGCCCCGTTACCGTTTTCTTCGTCCTCATCACCGTTGACCTCTCCCCCACCGTTTTCAGTCGTGTCCGCGTCATCCTGTCTGAAGTCCTGAGCGGCAAAGTCCACGGTGACCGTTGCACCGCCGTACCCGTGTTCGCTGTCGTACCCGCGGAACACGAGAACGTCAACTCCTTCAGGCACATCGTATACTGCCTCGGAATGGATACGTGGAGCGTCATCCTCCTCGACCGGGTCCACGATCTCATGGGAAATGATCACCGTGTCATCCTCATCCCAGGCCTCCCACCGCTCCGGTGTGCTGTTCCCGGTATCGTCCTCGCTGTAAATCGTGACCCAGAACGTGAACGTTTCCCCATCATCCGTAGAGTAGTCCACCCCCGCGATATTCGCGTGGTACGGGTTCGAGTACTCGGCTGCCACCGGCACTGCAAACAGCAAAACAATGGATACCAGTACTGCAGCGGCGTACGTCACCGGGCGCATACCTCCCTGTATCGAAAAGCCAGCATAAATAACTTGCAATTTCCTGAGAGGATCTGGAGAAGATTAGATGAAGTTGAGTTCGGCGCGTGCCCTGTCCGTCATCTTGTCCTGGGACCATGGCGGATCGAACGTCAGTTCGACCTCGATATCGTCCGGTTCAAACGCATCCAGGTCAGAGATCTTTTTCGTGACCTCGTCCCGGAACAGCTCATGGAACGGGCATCCCGGCGACGTCAACGTCATCAACACGTGAACCGTGTCATCAGGATTCACAGTGATCTCGTACACCAGGCCCAGATCGACGATGTTCACCCCGAGCTCCGGATCGATCACATCCGTCAGCGCATCCCGCACCAGCTCTTCTGTCGCCATACGTGGTTGGACGCGTCAAAACTTTAAGAACCTGTACATGGCCAGACAACGCATCCCTCTCGTTACGACCCCACAAACCGTGCGTACACGGATTTAGCCTCTTCCGTGGTCTCCGCATTGATGATCGCCCTGCCGTCCCTGAACAGGGTGAACACAGTATCATCGCCGGAGAACTTGAGAAGATGCCTGTTTTGCTTGACCTCTCCCATCCGTGCCAGGGTGTCCGCAGTCTCTTCCAGATCCATCTCCTGTCCGTCGTCCGGAGCGACCTGGTACTTGTTTTCACCGCAGAGCGCGGTCGTGGCCGATCCTGCATCTCCTGACAGATGCGGGAAGCGGCGGTGGCGACAGATAAGGCAGTCCGGGTCCTGTTCGATGGATAACGTTCGTATCTCGTGGTTCCGGAGGTTGAACCGTGTCAGGCCGTCCGTGTCCTGGTTCTGCAGGAGGGATGTGGCGGTGCCGGTTGCGATACTGGCTGCGGTCGCTGCTGTCTCCTTCCTGATGCCGGCCGTCTCACAGGTATCAAGTTTACTTGCGTCCACGCCGCTGAAGATGCAGCTGAAACAGGCTCCTCCCGGATGTACCGGTAGCGTTTCACCGGCGTATCCGAGTGCGGAGACGTGGATCCACGGTGTGCAAGTCTTGACCGCGTACTCGTTGAGGATGAAGCGTGTTTCCATGTTGTCGGTGCCGTCCATGATCAGGTCTGCGTTGTTCAGCAGATCTGCGATGGTGTGGCGGTTCACGTCCTGAACGTGCGCCTCAATGCTGATGGTGCTATTAACGCGTTCCAGGGCCTGCTGGGCGGCGACCGCCTTGGGGAGCTGTTCCGTGATGTGTTGCTCCGTGTAGAGTGCGGAGGCGGTCAGGTTTGCGTGTTCCAGGTAGTCGCGATCCAGGAGAATGAGGTCGGTACCGATGCGTGCCAGGTTCTCCGCCATGTGGCTGCCGGTTGCTCCAAGTCCCACCACTGCGACCGTGGTGTCCTGCACCGTTTCAGTATCCATGTCGAGCGGGGCAAGACGATCGTATCGGCCTCTCATTACCTGTTAATAACGATTCCAAAGGTTTATCAAGGTTGTAAAATCGTTTGGAGAGAGGTGGGTAAGATGCCGGAAGAGCTTGATGAGGAACGGTTTCAGGACGCTGTAGACAGTGGCGAAACATGGGTTATAGATTTCTGGGCCGAGTGGTGTGGGCCGTGCAAGACGATGGCGCCGATTTTCGAAGAGGTTTCCGATGAGGTTGACGATGTCAACTTTGGAAAAGTGAACCTGGAGGACCATCAGCAGCTGGCAACGCAGCAGGGCGTCCGCAGCATCCCGACCTTCCTCGTGTTTGACGATGGGGAAAAGGTTGACATGAAGATGGGTGCGATGTCGAAGGACGAGTTCCAGGACTGGGTCGAACAGCATTCGTAAAATTTATCGCACCATTTCTCCTTATGTTTATAAGGAAATTAGTGTAATTTAAACACATGGGTTCTTCAGAGCGCCGGCTTTCGGTAATACTGCACAGTGCCCTGCCCGCTGTGTACGAGTTTGAGCAGGTAACAACAGAATATGAACACTGGATGGAAGATTATCAGAAGGATGATGCCTATGAACCGTTTGTTGAGGATATGATCCCGCAGGTGGCAGCGTCCTGGCGGGAGACGGACCGGTTGAAGGACGATCTGGACGCGTATATCGCGGAACGAGGATATACCGTTGAGGCCAATGGACATGAGATCCCGGTCGATTCCGTTGAACGGCTTCTCCACACCTCGGGTCCGCTGGACGACGACGAGCTCAGTTCCACGGCAGCACAGAACTACCGGGATTTAGCTGATTTTAACAGTTCTTATCTGCAGGCCTTGTCAACGATCGTATCGCTTGAACCTGTTGTCCTGGAGGATCCAGCGTTTGACCGGTCACCGGAGGAGATCCGGCATGACGAGGAACCGGACTACACCCTGCTACAGGAGCAGATCCAGCAACAGGTGCGGATTCTCCGCGAATTCCAGGACGAGGCGTACGGGTAGTCGGGATACGAAGCTGCACGCCGGTTCACGTCGAACTTCGTTCTGGTACGGTTTCCCTCCGTTCCAGGACTACGTGGGGCGGAGGAGGTCACTGCGGATGGCGACCACGGTTTCCCGGTCAGGGTTGTTCTGTCGAAGAAATGCGGCGTAGGTGGAGAACAGGCCGACCCACATCCCTGCGAACGTGTTGCTGAACTGCATGAGGACGTTGTCCGGGAACTGCATGACAGCGATGAACATCCAGAACCCGGACAGGAGAGAGATATGGTTCATGACCTCGAATCCGTCGTGACCCATCCGTTCCCGGTACACGTTGATACCTGCTGCGCATGTGATCAACAGGCTGGGAAGGATCCCGCCGATAAACCCTGTCAGCGTCAGGCCCAGTGCGAGCGAGATCAGGAGCGACCAGACGCCGAACACAGCGGCGATCAGATCTGCGAGTTGCACGTCCGTCATCCGTCCCATGCGTTCCTCCAGCTGCCGGGACTTGACCACCACGAACCCCAGGTCGATCGCCATGGTTACAGCATAACACTGATCTGGTATAAATGTGTATCAGGGCCGATGAACGTCCGGCCGGTCAACGAGGATAGCAGTGCAGGTCGCTCACCGTCAGCAAGGAGATCAGTCAAGAAACCCGAGCGCGTCCTGGATGCGTTGTGTCTCGGGACCGGTCGTGTTCGGACCGATCAGCAGATCGGTGGCGTTAGCAAGGATGCCACTGTGGACGTAGGGACTGCCGAAGTTGACGGATCCGATGTCTCCCGCAACGCCGAGCACGTCCTCGATATGTGAAAGCTCCTCTTCAGTGGCATCACGGTGCAGGAGCACACCGTTGTTGGTGGCGACACCACAGGACCCGGGGATGTTCAGTCCGGCAACGGTCCCTGTCTCCACGGGAACCTCCAGGATGTCGGATATATCATCTGTCCGGTCTTCAAGGTGTGGAGACACGATACACCCGTTATCGTTACAGAGCACGAGGTTTCCCAGCGCGGTGTACCGGTTCTCCAGCACACGGTATTCGATACCTTCCTCCTGCAACCGGGTTTCCTCGTGTTCCTGAACGATATCCGGCACGATCACTGCAGTACTGTTTCCAGCGGCAAACAGCCCGATGAGCGGTGTACCGCTTAACCGGACCTCCTCCATCACATGGTTGTCGAAGAGGTCACGCGTCTTGAACCCGGGAGCGAACAATGCGTATCTGTCACTGACAACACCATAAAACCCGATATTCTCCTCTCCCCGGTAATCCGTCTGCTCCAGCGCCATAGCAACCAAACATGCAAAGAAGTTTAAAAACATGTCTCCAGAACGGTCAGCTCCATCCCCACATCCTGTTCACGACATATCCCTGGATGAAAATCATGAGCAGGATAACACCCACAATCCCTGCAAGGATCCCCACTGGCAGCGCGCTGACAGCAGAGGGATCTGAAGCGATTCCATCCAACTGCCGTCGGATCTCCTCACTCGCCAGCACCGCGACCAGCACCATCTGCATGATAAACATTATGATGCTGATAACAATCTGGGATATCGTCAACTTAATCCCCGCGATGAACGCTCCCATACCATGACAACCTCTATACCGGTATAAATACTTGTGGATTACATCAACCGTATAGAACGAAACTGGTGCTTTCTATCATGCCTATCGTTCCTCGCAAACATGAACCTTACTACGTTCAATTCATGTTGCTTTTCAGGAACTTCTTCATGCCTTTCCGGTTCTGGTGGGCTTCCTCGAAGTTGAGGAGTTTTTCGAAGTCCTGCTTACCGAGCTGTCGGGCGGCTTCCTTTCCGTCGCCGATTGTGCCGTTGCGGAGCGTATCGATCACGTCCTCCGGGAGGTCGTATGTCTCAGATTCCTCCTCCGCTTCTTCTGCTTCTGCGGCTTCCTCTGCTTCTTCCTCTTCGGCCTCGATCTCCTGTTCGGCTTCTTCAGCGGTCTCCGGTTCCTCCACGCGGCGTTCCAGCCAGTTGATGAGGGTCTTCCGGTTCTTGCCTGCGTATTCGATGTCGAGTGCGCGCTGTGCGGAGATGGCGTTGTTCTCGACCAGTTCCTTGACCTCGTCCACGGTCAGTTCAGCGATCTCTTCGTCCTTCAGGTCTTCGAAGTCCATCTCCGGTTCAGGTTCTTCCTCCTCTTCCGGCAGTTCGAAATCGATGTCCGCAAGTTCGATGTGTGCGATACAGTACTGTTCCACGACCTGGACTTCGACGCTGCGTGGCGGGTTGGAGGCACCATGCTGCCACATGAACTCGTTCAATGCGTTAGAAAACTTGAGTGTGTCGACCTTGGAGTGTTGCTGCACGTATTCGCGCAGGAGCGTCATCGCTTTCGAGGTGCGGCGGTGCCGGCTGACTGCGTTCGCCTTGCGCAGGTTCACTGTGTAAATGTGCTTCTCCATGTGTTATCCCTCTACTCGTCAGTGTCGTCGCGGCGCCAGTGGCGACTGCGTCGTCGTTTCACGGATCGGGTGAGCGACCGTTTCATGCCGTATACTTTCATGTCCACCCACCGTGGTGCCGACTTTGCCTCTTTGTTGGCCTTGCTCAGCCGCTTCTTCTTTCCGCGTGATTTTCTTGACGCCATCAGTTCTCACCTCGTGAGAATGATGCTTGAACAACATTCTCTCCGAGTAATGTTGTGAATGCCATGTTGTTAACCTCAGTCTCCAGGTCGGGAGTATTTAATATCTCGTTCTTGGTCCGAATCTTTAATACCTTTCAACAGTTCTTTGAGCTGCTGGTCGGTGATCCTGTCCCGGATCTGTCCTGCCCGGTACAGCTGTACGAGCTGCATCTCGATCTGTGATGCGAGGTCCGGTTTTGCGGCACGGATGTTTCCGAGCCGTGAGCGGGCCTCCTTTGTTAGTATCTGTGACGCGATCTGTTTCAGCTGCTGCCGCATCTGTTGTTCCTGCTGTTCCTGTGCGTTCTGCAGGTCTTCGGCAGACTGCTGATCCGAAAGCTGGTCCTTGCGTTGTTTCTTGAGTTCATCGAGTGCATCGTCGTCCATGACGAACCAGCCTCACAAACTATCATCTGTCTGTTTACTCGTTGGTTTCTTCCGCTACATGGTGGGAAAGCCCATCCAGGAAGCTTTGGCCGTCGGGAGTGATCCGTCGGCCGTTTCCATCCGTGTCTTCAACGAGTCCAGCGTCTTCAAGCTGCTGTAGCATACTCCGGACGACCTTGCCGGATGCCTTGGCGAAGTGCTCGGTCTGGTGTCCGCGTCGGTGCTTGCCGCCGTACATGGTGCGGAGTCGTTCCGTTCCGAGCGGACCCTCCTTGTAAATCTTGCGGAGGATCGCTGCACTGCGAAGATACCACCAGTTGTCCTGTCGTGGCGGCCGCTCCTTGTGGACACCGGTTTTCACGTACTCTGCCCAGTCCGGCATTTCCACGGCCTCATAGTCTTCCTCGAGTGCTTCTGCCGTTGCCTCGATCAGACGCTGTGGTTCAACATCATATACTGTTTTCATGTTTGTATCACGTCCCAGCGCGCGAACACGCCAGCTATAACAACCGTTGTACGTAATTTTAAAAAGGTATATTCGGCGGTCCTTCCACCACACTGCACGGTCTGTAACCTGTACCACGGGCACGGTCTGGACGGAGCGAAGCAGAACATTTTTAACTCTGGCCGTGCTACCGGGACAGCAGGGGGGATGAGTATGGGAAACGGATATGAGACACATACTATCGCATTTGAACCGGGAGAGGTCGATAATCTCCGGGAATGGGCTGATGAAACGTTCACTCACCAGGAGGTTACCGAGGAGTACCAGTTCACACCGGAGAAGGTTATAACGTTCGGTGAGAACACGCGTGACGATCAGGAGATCCATACTGCAGAAGATCCATTGTTCTACGCGCTCTGGGATAAATATACTGATGGACTGCTTGATACCGTTGACGTTCCTGAAACGTATCAGGATGAATGGGAGGAATCTGACAGGTTGTTCGGGTACACGATGGCGGAGCTGGAGGACGACCCGGACAAGCTGGAGGACGTGTATAATCGGCTGGACGAGTTTGACTGGCGCGGCATCACACACGGCGAATACGGTACCGTCGTATCGATCGCTCAGCGAGATGAACCTCCTGAATCCTTCAGCGTGTTCTGCGCCCAGCCCGTGTACCGAACGGACAGTATCTCAGCGGAGGTTGATGCGGACACGTACGACATCATGCGGAACGGTGACACCGACACATACGAGGCAACGACCGTCAACGTTGACGCCACGAACGATGAGATCGATATAACTGATATGATGCTGGCACACGCGCTGGGGATGGGTGCGTTCGACAGACGGGGAGATATCCTGCTTGGATTCCCCAAGATCGAGATCCATCAGCCGGATCTAACCGGGGTGGAAGAGATGTACCTGAAACGGTCCAGGGATGGCCGTGAACCCGACAGAGGGCCGGGAATGGTTTACGAGAACGAGCTCAGAGACCAGGATGACACCCTCCTTCTCACGTACGAGGAGCAGAACCTCCATATTGATACGGACGTGTTCGATACGTACCACCAGCTCCGGGAGACCGCGGAGGCCGCTGACCTTATCGATGCGGAGGAGACCCGGGAATACACGTCCCCCACGGCAGCGTTTCTGTCAGCTCAGCGAGAGCTGTTTGAGATGTACAGTGAAATGAACCGGGCCATGATCGACTCGATGACGCCGTGGAACACGCCGTACCGGACCCGTGCAGATTAGGCGGCCGAGCATCTGCAGAAACATGTTCTGCCGAAAGAGACCGGGTTTTCCTGAACGTAACGTTTTTTAATCAGCTTCGAATACTTGGTAGTATGGTATCAAACAAAGATGAAATCGATGCTGCCGTGACGGATGCAGGCGATATCCTGGTTGTATCCATTGTCACGCTGGTTGCAGGCCTCTTTGCTTTTTCGATCTCCGCCATCTTCATCAAGATCATAACCGAAGCAGGACACGCCTCAGTTAGCGGGGACTTCATGGCGGTCTCTGGAGCTATCCTTGCAGCAGCTGTTCTGATTTCAGCCGCGAAAACGGCCAGCCGCTGATGGTCCGCCCACTGCCTTCAATTACGTTTGAAAAAGCTGGGCACACCTAGTTTTTCTTCTACTTCCTGCTCCAGGGTATCACGGAACAGTTCCAGGCTGACATCCTGCTGTTCGTTCTCGTCCCGGTCACGGACAGAAACCGTCCCTGCATCCGCTTCGTTGCTGCCCACGATCAGCATGTACGGTACGTTGTCCTCGTGCGCCTGCTGAATCTTCTTGCCGACCGTCCAGTTCCGGTCCTCGACGCCTACACGGAACGCGCCCAGTTCTTCTTTCACCTGCTTCGCGTACGCCATCTGATCATCTGACACGGGAAGGATACGGACCTGTTCCGGTGCCAGCCACGGCGGGAACTTGCCCGCATAGTGCTCAATCATGACTCCCATGAACCGGTCGATCGATCCAAGTAATGCCCGATGGATCATGACCGGTCGGTGCTCATCGTTGTCTTCTCCGACATACGTGAGATCCAGGCGTTCCGGTTGCACGAAGTCAAGCTGAACGGTTCCGACCTGCCATTCCCGGCCGATAGCGTCGTCTACGATGATAGATATTTTCGGCCCGTAGAATGCGCCTTCCCCCTCACCAATCTGGTATTCGAGGCCATGATCCTCCAGTGCGCTTTTGAGCGAAGACTCTGCATGGTCCCAGAGGTCGTCACTTCCGATTGCGTTATCCGGTTTGGTTTCTAACCCGAGTCTGACCTCGAACCCGAACGTCTCATACAGCTCCTGGATAATCTGCAGGGTCTGCAGGATCTCGTCCTCGATCTGGTCGCGCCGAATGTAGGCGTGGCCATCGTCCTGTGTCAGAGCCCGGACACGTAGCAACCCGGAAAGCTCACCACTCTGCTCATTCCGGTATACGGTACCGAACTCGGATAGTTTGATCGGCAGATCGCGGTACGACCGTTTCTCACTTGCATAGATATGAGAATGATTCGCACAGTTCATCGGCTTCAACCCCCACTCCACATCGTCCTGCTGCCAGGCAAACATCTCACCTTCTTCCTTAAACGCATCGTAGTGCCCGGTCTTCTTCCATAACTCCGCCTTGTTCAGGTGTGGTGTCCACACCTCTTCGTACCCAAGTTCTGCATTCTTCTCACGGACTAGTTCCTCCAGCTCGCGGCGGATAATCATGCCGTTGGGATGGTAATGAACACCTCCAGGGGAGTGCTCCGGAACCGAAAACAGATTCATCTCCTGTCCGATCTTCCGGTGTTCACGCTCCTTCGCTTCTTCGCGCTGTTCGATGAACTCCTCAAGGTCCTGTTCGGAAGGGAACGCCGTTCCGTATACTCTTGTTAACTGGTCGTTGTCCTCGTTTCCACGCCAGTATGCGGCCGCGATGTTCAACAGCTTGAACGCTTTCACCTCGCCGGTGGAGGAGACGTGCGGGCCCTTACACAGGTCCCTGAAATCACCCTGCTCATAGAACGTGACCTCGTCTCCGCCTGACGCCTCTTCTTCAAGAATCTCTCGTTTATAGCGGTTATCTGCATAAGCTTCCTTCGCTTCCTCACGGCTCATCGTGATGCGTTCCACGGCCAGGTCTTCATCAACGATCTTCCGCATCTCGTCCTCGAGCTGTTCCAGGTCTTCCTGTTCCAGCGTCCGGTCACCGAGATCGATATCGTAGTAGAAGCCGTCATCTGTCCATGGACCGATCGCCAGCCTGGCATCAGGATATTTCCGTTTCAGTGCCTGTGCGAAGACGTGTGCCGCGGTGTGACGGAGCACGTCCACGTATTTGTCGGACTGGACGGTGACGATCTCCAGGCTGCAGTCTTCATGCAGTTCGTGTTCTTTCGCAACGAGGGTACCGTCCACTTTGCCAGCGACGGTGTCGTTTCCGAGTCCTGGACCGATCTCGTATGCTACGTCTTCCACCGTGTTTCCGTCTTCCACTTCAAGCGTTGAACCGTCTGGTAACGTGATCTCTACCATATTGTACACCTGGAGAATGAATGCTGTTCCGTCACAGGGCAGTCTGCATTGACAGAAACAATCCTATCGATGTTCTGTACTCCGAAACGATGTTTTCCGAAGTGTAAAACATCCACCCTGTGTTGTGTGCATACTCCAGTCCTTCATCCGCATATTTATAAACATTTTTCGATGCGCCTGGCACGCAGCGCGCTGTATTCTTTTGTGCGCACGGCCGCCGCCCGGTTAATCCATACGTCATCCCCTGCTACTTGTTCTATCCAATAGCGGCACCAGTATACATATACTGTTTTATATGGATAAGATCACAGGTAACCTCACATGGAACTTGATGTTCCAGGCGTGCTGCGCCGCAGTTTCGACCGGATCATGACCCGGAGTGGCGGCGTGTTCATGGTGCTTCTTCTGGTTATCGCCATCCTGTTCACCGGGGTTCCAGTCACCGTGCTTGATACGACGTGGACACCGCATGCCTTTCTCATCGGGGTTTTCGGGATCATGGGGGGAGTACTGTCGGTGATCGTGATCGCGGCCGCGATACGAACGTTTCTGCGGGACGACCCTCACAACGTGTCGTGGGACGCATTTACTGAGCGTCTCGGGTTCGTCACCGTACACCTCGTTCTGGGCCATCTCGTGGCGGTTGCAGTGATCGGTATCGGGTTTCTCCTGATCGTTCCCGGCATCTACCTTCTGGTCAGCCTCATCTTCTGGTATATCGTTGTGGTCGAGGAGCACACAGATTTTGTTGACGCGTACCGGAAAAGCTGGCGGATCAGCCGCGGCCATAGATGGCATATCCTGGGACTGCTCCTGGTCGTGGTCCTCGTTGCTGTAGTGCTTCTGGCTGTCGCAACCTTCCTTGCAACCCTCAGCCCTGGACTGCTTCTGAACACGGGCCTGTCCAGTGCTGTAACCGCGTTCGTGACGGTGTGGTCAGTGGCCGTATTCACAGAAGCTTACCGGCAGGTGCAGCGATAAAACCCCCGTTTCACACATGGGTTAGCTGGAAGAAGTGAGTCGGGGTAAAGAAGGAAAGGTTTTATTACTGCATCGATAATCGTAGGATGGGTATGTCAGTTCATTTAGAGGAGATGGCACCAGATTCTGGATTGAACGAAACGGTGGCGCCTGATCCGACACTGAATGAGACGCTGGGACACGCTATTATCGATCAGTTACCGGCTTTGCCGCCGTGGCAGTCGTTCCTGTTCATCATACTGGTATCTATGGTGCTTGCAGCGGTGATCCAGCTTCTGGGGTCACACGTAGTGAAAAAGCTGCTGTCCCGGTTCGACCGGTTTGATGACATCGTGTTCCGCGAACTCCATATCCCGCTGTACCTGACCGTGGCACTGGGCGGAACCTACCTGGCGGTGCTCTCCCTCCAGCTTGAACCGATAATCAATTTTTACGCACGAGGCATCATCTGGACGGCGATCGTCCTGATATGGGGGCGGGCATTGAAGCGTGTAGGATACCAGATCCTTGCGCACTTCAAAGAGTCTGAGAAGAAGAAGGACTTTATCCCGATATTTGAAAACATCTGGCTGTTCATCGTTGTCTTCATCACCGTGTTCGCCCTGATGACCGTGTGGCGGATCGATATCACGCCGCTCCTCGCATCAGCCGGTATCGCCGGTGTCGTAGCAGGATTCGCGGCGCAGGATACTGTCCGGAACCTGTTCGGTGGATTCGCACTGTACCTGGATGATACCTACCGAATCGGTGACATGATCCAGTTCGATCCTGAAGAACGGGACACGCCGTATGAACGGGCCATGGTCACCGACCTCGGTATCCGCAGCACGACCGTGGTGACGCGGGACGAGGTACAGATCACCATCCCGAACTCCGTACTGAACTCGACCAAGGTGATCAACGAATCAGCACCAAAGAAGCGGAAACGGCTCCGTATCAAGATCAGTATCGCATACGGCAGTGATCTGGACAGGTTCGAGGAAGCCATGATCGATGTTGCAGAACAGGATGAACGTGTTCTTGAGCATCCGAACCCACGCCTCCGGTTCCGTAGATTCGGCAATTCTTCACTCGACTACGAACTGCTGTGCTGGGTGGAGAACCCGGTACTTGAGGGACGGACACGCCACCACCTGAACCGCGCAATCTACAAGCGGCTGGACGAGGAAGGTATCACCATCCCATTCCCACAACAGGATGTCCACCACTACGAAGGAGACCGCGGCCGCACCAAGGACAAGGACGACCCCGTCGACCCCGGTGACGTCATCAATGAAGAGATACTGGGGGAAGAGGAGAACGAGTTCCCGGCAGGTGACGGAGAACAGTCCGACGCCCACGAACAGCAGGATGACGGAGACGCAGACACGGACAGTGACGGTAACGGGGATGGAGACGACAGCAAAAACGATGCGTAGCTCCGTTCCCTGTTTCCTTTACCAGTCGGCCTGTATCCCCCTCAAAGATAAAACAGTTGCCTCCCATACGGAACCGGGAGCACGATGGGAAGACGGTACCACGACGATATCGATCTCGAGCAGACAACCTACGACACGCATGTCTCGATGAACGGCTGGAAGGTGGACGGCCGGGTTGACGGTCGGCGTTTGACCGTTAACGGTAACGGAAACTTCCGGCGAATGCGGGTCCGCGGCCAGTTCTACGGATGGAACACCGACATCGATGGAACTGCAGATTTCTCGGACAGTGCGATGGAGGAATGGTATTTCCACAGCAGCAGTGTCGGCGGCAACCTGATCGCCAAGAACACACATGTGAACGGTGACGCAACCCTGAAACGGGTGGACGCGGAACACATGATATTGAAGGGGATGACCGTGGACGGCACATTGAGCCTGGAGGCGAACGAGACGGAATACATCGATCTGCGCGGCGCCTCCATCGAAGAACTGCGGGTGGATGACCTGGACCGGTACAGGATCCGGGTGGACGACGATACGTACATCGGCGCGGTCAGGGAAGGCTACGGGATGCCGGATGATATCGGACTGACGGAAACGGAGCAGGAGTGGTACGACCGTGTGCTGGACCGGCCACGGCTTCCCTTTAACCGGTACGATGGATGCGTGTTCACCCACGATTCGCTCGGAAAGGATTTCGTGATGGATGCGGAGCGGAACGGGCTTCTTGGTTCATTGAAACAGAAAGGTGTGATCCAGGATCTTGATGAGGAGTACCGTATCATCCGGTCCGACGTGTAGCAGAAAACCGTTTGGACGGTCATGTGTATAAAAACGTCTACCCTGTAAACGTATAATCATGGGCAGTATCACTGTTCTCCGGATGGGGCATCGCCGTGGCCGGGATGACCGGATCTCGACGCACGTCGGGTTGACGGCGCGGCAGTTCGGTGCGGACCGGATCGTGTACAGCGGCGAGAAGGATTCAAAGATGCTGGAGTCGCTGCGCGACCTGTGTGAACGGTGGGGCGGCGACTTCGACGTTGTGTACCGGGAGGACTGGCGGACCGTGATAAAGGATTTTGACAGTGTCAAGATCCATTTGACGATGTACGGGTTACCGTTCCAGGACCACCTCGACGACGTGCAATCCGACCTGGACGCTGATGGAGACATGCTGGTGATCGTGGGCGGGGAGAAGATCCCGAAGGATGTGTACGACCTGGTGGATCACAACCTGGCTGTCGGACACCAGCCACATTCAGAGGTGGGCGCGTTGGCCGTGTTCCTCCACGACTTCTTCGACGGAGACGAACTGGGCCAGAAGTTTGAAGGCGCAGATATCACTGTCGTACCACAGGAACAGGGGAAGAAGACGGAACGGCCCGGGTAACTGGTCATACCGACCCATCAACTGTGTTCCAGTGCAGCAAACGTGTTGAACAAGTTCAGTACGTAACTGCCGTGCAACAGTGTTACCCGCTCTTAAAACAGTAACAGGAGTTACATGGACATGGTAGATGATGCGTTTCTGAGCCAGTTCACAACATACCTGCGGCAAGAGGCAGAACGTGATGTTGCCGGTGCCGTTGAAACGTTCCAGGAACTGGTCGACACCGTTCCACATGAAAACGACGACTACCATGTCACGTTCCACCCGGATACCTCACATGCGACCACTACACACGTTCCGCGGCTACCAAAGCTTGCACAGGGATACAACGAGGCAGCGGCAGACAGTGCGGAGGAAGCGATCATCGAAGAGGCGCTTGACAGGTACTACCACGTCGGCGGGCTGCTTGACCTGACCGTGTACGAGGATGATCAAGGCCACCTGTACGTGCGGGAATCCATCGACAACACTGGGAACGCAGCCGTCCGGAACACGGCCGATCCCGATGAAAAGGAGGACTACCTGTACACTGTGACACACATCGGCGAGGCAAAATCGCTCCAGAGAGGTCTTGATGACTATCTGGAGATCCGTGAGGAGTACCCGATATTCGATCAGGCGAAGATGACGTTCGACTTCCTCCGTGAATTCTTCTACACCGGGCACGCATCACGATCCACAGACGACGAGACCACGAACTACGAGGTGTTCCACGACCCGATCAACGCGGATGTGCTGCTGTTCGACGTTGACACGTTCGACATGCAACTGGAGGACGAGACCGTACTGGAAGAACTGGAACCTGCAGAAGTTGACACGCTCTACAACGAAGTGTTGGCACGGATCGACTTTGACGCGGACGCCACCGTATTCGAGCAGCTGTTCAACCTATCAGACCTCGAAAGGGCCGAAGAATGATACGTTTATCACGCGTTCTCCTTAACGGTTAAAAACCGGTTCCTCCCATTCTATACGTATGTCTCTCACGGACAGGCTGAAGGATGCTGCAACCTACGTCGGCAGGGCTGCACGCACGTTGTATGTGACAGACATGAACGCCGGTGAGTGGGGCGAGTACCACAGCTTCCGCCATGATTTCCTGGACAACTACCTGGAGGACGCGTTCTCGCTTGAGGAGGGTGTGCAGCGGGAACGGGAGTTACGGGAACAGGTGCCGCCGATGACGAAGAAACTGGAGCAGCATATGGAACAGTCCCGCTTCCTGACAGAGCAGTACAGGAACGCCGTTGGACGGCTTAAAAAGTACACGCAGGCCATCGAACAGGCGGATGAACCCGAACCAGACCACCGTAGCCGGTATCACCATTTCGATCCACATACCCGTGAACTCTCTCAGCGACTCCGGAAGATCAAGCACGAGTTCGAAGGCACCCTGC
>JALDAF010000075.1 GCA_022729315.1 Candidatus Nanohalalkaliarchaeum halalkaliphilum
CGCCACCTTCGTCATCAGTCTCATTATCCGTCTCATTATCGTTGAGACCGTTCAGAAGATCGTCATTTTCTTCAGGGGCCACCGGTTCCTCAGCGGCCACATCCTCAACTGCGTCCTCACCGGCAACCAGTATCGGTGCACCGGTCTTTTCTGCAGCGGATGATGCCATCAGCGCATCCGGATAGTTGGTGGACGAGGTGAGGATCACCGTCGATATATTCATCTCAGGTTGCTCCGCGGTTTCATTCACTTCCACCGTCTCATTCCCATCGGTCTCGTTCTCCATCAGTTCGAGGCCGCTCTCCTCTTCTGTCAGGTTTGTTTCGTTTTCATCGAGATGGTCCTGTGCTGCAGCGAGCGGAACCACAGCCAGCGTAAACAACATTAATACAGATACGACCGCAAGTAATCGCTTCATTGTAATCAGCTAAAACACGGCCAGAGCAGTTTTTAATACAGGCAAGCTTTTAGCCTGTGTATACACAAGCATTACTAGTTCTACACAATCCGCTGAATCATAAATCATATCACATTACTCGAAACGATACACTATCGCTATCGTAACACAAACCGGGAACCCACCTTCGAAACCATAAATTCGTTACCGCGTAATCGTAACTATTAAATAGTATTAGTTCCAATAATGGTTGTGTATGGGAACGATCGGTGAGTACCTCCATCGCAGTCTAGGCTATCCGGAACACGTCACGGCAGCGATTCCTGGCGTGAACAGGTACGGGAATAGAAACGAGACGGATTTCGACACGATCGTGTCTGCACTGGAGGATGCCGGTGCAACCTGTACTGATGAAAAACTGTCATGTGGCGGAGACTATGGCCGGGCCGATGTCGTCACAGATGACGTGTTTGACCGTGACTACAGCGCAGACGAGGGCACTACCCTTCTGTACGTACCGGACGGCAGCCGATGGAACGACCCTGAATCCATGAAGTTCCATCCGCTCGATGGATATAAGCGGGTGATCGAACAGATGGATGTCGCCGGTCTTGACGCTGCCCTGTTCGCCCACGTTGACGATGATCTGGACAGATACGAAACGTTTGACGGCGATTATGCTTCCCGGCTTGCACTGTCTCACCCGGATAAAACGTTTGTCCCTATCGACTGGACACCCGGAAACCAGGGTGATGGTGACACGCTTCTACTCGTGACCGGTGCGAATGACAAGACACTTGAATCACCAGGAACACAACATTCGTATGATGCTGAACCGGGAAGAGTTACGGGAGCTGATTGATTCACGCGATCTTGTTTCAGACTTTATCCATCTTGAAACACAGTTACAGCCGAACGGGTTTGACGTGACCGTTGACGAACTGCATGCCTTTACCGGCCCCGGGAAACTGGACTTCTCCAATTCAGAGCGTGAACTGCCGGACACGCGGAAACTGCAGCCCGAAACACATCACCCGGATGACGACTACGGCTGGTGGATGCTGGAACCTGGTGCGTACAAGGTGGTTATGAACGAGTCCGTGAATATCCCGAAGGACCTTGTCGGTATCGCGTTCCCCCGTAGCTCCCTGCTGCGGATGGGCGCGTACACGCAGAACGCGTTCTGGGACGGCGGATACCGCGGCGGCGGCGAATTCCTGCTCCGCGTCCGCAACCCGGAAGGCATCAATATCAAGGAGAACGCCCGCGTCAACCAGATCTCATTCCTCCGGATGAACGAGACGGAAGACGGGTACGACGGCATCTATAAGGCGTAAACGGTCACTGTTCGTCCTGCTCCTTCAAATCAAACACGTCCACATCGACAGCAGTCATCTCCTGTCAGTACACCGGACTGCTGACCCGCGCTACTCCTCGTACCTATAACTAGCATGACAAAGAAAAAAGAGGGAAAAAACGTGCCGCGGCACAGCGCTAGTAGGCTGTGGTCCGCGTCAGATGGTGCCGTGTGTCAGACAGATCCCGGCCCGCGGTCCACAGCAGGAAGTCCATCTCCGGGATACCGATCTCATCCAATCCCTGCTCGGTGCGGCGCTTGTTGATCCCTTCAACGCCGTCCGATCCGTGCAGTAGCCGGTCAACGGCGTCCACAGTCGCAGCCCGGATCTCCAGCTCTTTCTGGCTGCCGGCCGGTAGTTCCCGGCCCTGTGCGATATCATCCGCCAGCTCCTCATCGTAGTCGAGGATACCGACGGTGGGGTGGCTCAGTGTTTGCGGCAACCGGTAATCCGCAATACCCTGCAGTTCGTCCATGTCCTCCGGCGTGAAGAAGTCATCGAACTGGAAGTGGCCGTACGCAATATTGGCAGCAAGCTGCGCCTTCTTATCGAACCGGACCGTTTCACCGTCATACGCCCAGCGGTCCTCGAACCCGTCAAAGTCGGCAACCAGCCGTTCCACGAAGCCGTCACCGTCATCGTACAGCCGGTCATCTGCAGCCTCCCAGACCTCGGCAAAACTGCCGTTGTACTCCTGGACGAGTGTCTGGCCGGCATCCTTCAGCAGCTCATGCCGTTCCTGTAGCATAGGGATGGCGCTGTCCTCGTCGATCGGATCGAAGAACCGGTACACGTCACTGGATTCCGGATCAGATGCGTCGTAAGAGATATCTGCAAGCGTGTCAGCATCCAGGAAATCCGGGTGCGCATCGTCGAGGTGGCCGCGTTTGAACGCCGCCCAGTTCCCATCGGACCGCTCATACGTGTCCGGCGCATCACCGTCTGGAAGCTCGGCCTCGGTCGCGTACGCACCGCCACCCTCGAGGTGGCCGAAGCAGTACGCGTTCATACAGCCCAGAACAATTTCCTGCAACCGGTCCTCGTTGGACCAGGACTGGTCCGGATAGCCGTCCCAGCACCACGGCGGCACATCAATATC
>JALDAF010000001.1 GCA_022729315.1 Candidatus Nanohalalkaliarchaeum halalkaliphilum
CCAGGTAGTACTGGGTGACCGGGTTGTTCCAGGCGATCGCAGATGGGTCGCCGATGATGGGGAACCACTGCAGTGTTGATCCGACCACGGCCACGAACACGCCGACCACGGCCAGCGCCTTCAGATCGATCTGCTCGAATATCCGGTCGCTGAGCGGATGCGTGGTTTTTGCGATGGTGAGGAGCAGTAAAATGGTGGTGACGCCGACACCGACAGCGGCCTCGGTCATGCCGACGTCCGGTGCCAGTAAGAGTGTATAGTATATCGCCATGCTGAGGCTGTACGCGCCGAAGATGATGATTGCTGCAAGGACATCCCGCAGCAGTGCTGTTGCTATCGCAGCGGTCAGCACGAAGATTACCAGTGTTATTTCGACCAGTGGGATGCCGTACAGCAGTGTGGCTCCGTGTTCAAGGACCGTTTGTATCACCTTTCTTCTGAGTTGTTTCTGTAGTGGTGTTTGGCGTGTGACCTTCCTCCAGTGCGGCGCGGGCGATGGCGTGCGCAGCGGTCGGGTTGGTGATGGAGATGAACAGGAGGAGCAGGAGGGTGAGCACGGTTTGGGAGTGCCATCCCAGTGCAAGTGCTACTGCGGCCAGTGTCATGCCGGCTCCCAGCGTATCTGTTTCCGTGGCCATGTGTGACCGGGAATAGACGTCGGGAAGCCGAAGCACACCGACAGCAGAGACGAACGTGAAGAACAGGCCGCCCAGAAGCAGCCCGGTGATCAGGAGGAGTCGTGTCACTTCCAGTACACCGCCCGTCATATGACACCACCTCGTTCCACGGTGAACTTGGAGATGGCGACAGCCATCAGGAAATTAAGCAGTGCGTATACCAGTGCGATATCGAGGAAGGAGGGTGCATCAAGCGCTACCGCCAGCAGTGCAAGGATGACGACAGTGTTTGTGCCCAGGACATTTACTGCCAGTACCCGGTCCTGCATGGTGGGTCCGATGACCGCCCGGTAGATCATGACCGTGGCAAGGATGACGAAAACGCCGGCTGCAAGCAGGAACATGTTGGTGATCAACAGGTCCGGGGCAGGAACGGCGATCACTCTGTGCCACCTCCCTGGGGAACCGCGGTAACCGAACGTTCCGTGTCTGGAAGGGGGAGGGTTTCGCGGAAGATGTTGCTGATCCGCTGCTCGAATCCTCCGTCATACAGGCCGTTCCGTGATTCCTGGTCCAGGGTGTGAACCAGTAGTTCACGCCCATCGATGCGGGTGGTCAGTGTTCCCGGCGTCAGTGTGATGCTGGTCGCCAGCAGTGTCAGTGGCAGGCTGCCGTCGATACGGGGTGTGATCGTGACCATGCGCGGGTCGATCGGGAGCTGCGGATGCAGTATGAGCGCGGCCACGCGGAGGTTGGCCCGTATGATTTCGGTGATCAGGAAGGGGAGGTAGGCGATGAACCGGAGGAACCTGACCGGTGTCAGCCGGGTAGGGTCGGTGGTGAACAGGAGACGCGAGAACACTGAGG
This sequence comes from Candidatus Nanohalalkaliarchaeum halalkaliphilum, assembly GCA_022729315.1. Classification (GTDB taxonomy): domain Archaea; phylum Nanohalarchaeota; class Nanosalinia; order Nanosalinales; family Nanohalalkaliarchaeaceae; genus Nanohalalkaliarchaeum; species Nanohalalkaliarchaeum halalkaliphilum. Next base: position 1,485 of record JALDAF010000001.1, read on the forward strand.
CAGCAGCGAGTGCGGTGACGCCGCCGGTTGCAAGACTGTATCCGGTGACGGTTCCGGCGAGGAGGTGGTAGAACACGAAGGTGATGCCGAATGTAACGAGGAATCCGCGTATGCTGTACACGCTGGAAATCGGTGTTTGGTGGATGTTCCGGGTGATCGGTGCTTTTTCACAGGTCACGTGGGTGCAGTGCTCCAGTTCCTGTTCCAGTGGACGGAGAAGCGGCATATCGATGCCGGCGTCGAACCCAGGGTCAAGCACGATCCTGTCGATATCTTTTGCGGTGGCGGTTCCATGCAGTATCCTGGCCACATCTGATGGGCTGAACACGTAGGAGTCCTGGCCGATGATACCGGTCCGTACCTCAACCTGTGAACCGTATTCGCCCAGCTCTTCACCCGCCCATATCCGTGCCCGGTCAAGTAGCGTCTCCTGCACCGTTAAGTTGTCGTTCCCTTTTTTGAGGGTGGGCGCTATCACTACAAAGTACAGTGTGCCACGCTGTTCCGGGGAGAGGGAGGAAACGACCTGTTTCGCGGCGTGATGAACAGTTTCCCGCATCGTTGGAGACGACGTGACAGGGACCAGTATGTTCGTGTCAGAACCTGCACCACTAGTTTTTTCTGTGTTGTTACTGGCCAGAACGTCACGTGTCATAAAGCTGAGAAGGAGTGGAACTGAAACTTTTTGAATACTTACAGTGGATTGAAAGTAGTATCATCACCAGATATTGCTGGAATCATCCTGTAATCGTTGTGAACGCAGGGTAATAACGGGATAGGCGGCCTATACATATAAAAACGGGCGTTCACATAGTTGTACCGGTGATTACCTTATGGCCAAAGTACTGAAGAAGTCTGGCGTCCGTGAAGCAGCCGACGACGTTAACGTTGGTGCTGACTTCTACAAGCGACTCGACAAGCGTGTACAGGATCTTGTGAAGCGTGCTGTCGACCGTGCGAAGGAGAATGGACGGAAGACTGTCAAGGCACGAGACGTGTAATCGATACGCGTACAACCCCGGGGATGGTTCCCCGTTGTTTCTTTTTTCTTTTCTTCCCTGCTCATTTACCGCATATGGCTCCGTATTTCCTCTATATGGCCCCATGCCCTGCTTTTCTCCGGTTCTCCGTCCTCTGAGTTGTGGTTCTCGATATCCGGGAGGAATGAGCCGTGCAGCGATTCATGGCGCAGTACTGCAACGAGATACGCCGTGTATCCCACGATCAGTAGAACCGGCTGTATCAGTAGCCAGGCGAGTCCAGCGATAGCCGCGATCCCGATCTCTGTCCGTGTTTCAAACAGGAGGGAGGGCTGGTATTTCTGCCGGTAAACGTATACGAGGGCCACCATCCATGCGTTGAGGACGTAATACAGGTGAAAGTTGTTCAGAGGGTCAAAAAAGCTGTGATACCTGCCGTATCCCTGCAGAAAGGTTACAACGATGCCTGCTGTCATGAAGAATGCGAGCGGTACGCCACCGTACTCTATCAGTGCACGACCCACCTTCTCCCAGTCCCAGTCACGGTCTTTTAATCGGGATACGACGTGTTTCGGAGGCATCGGTACAGGCTACAACCACGTTTGACCGGTCTATAATAAGTATGTTTGGGAAATACCGTTTCGCCGAACCGCAGTGAAGGTGGATACAGTAGTTTCAGGCATTGGAATCAGTTTCACGTGTTCCCGTGAGTGAAACGTTTACAGCAGCACCGGAGATCAAAACGAATATACCGAGGTATAGCCACGTCAGGAACAGGAGTAGCCCACCGAACAGTTCATACACCGTGGTGGAGAAGTACTGGACGTAGATGCTGTACAGTGACTGGAGGACGGTCCATCCCCCTGCCGCCAGCAGAGAACCTGGGAGGGTTGAGGATAGGCTGTATTCTGGGCCTGAAAGGACGTAGTACAGTGAGAGGAAGATGCCGGTCAATGCGATGAACTGTGTAATGGTTCCAACCTGTCCAGGAAAGAGTAGGGCAGGGTATACAGATAGTCGGGTGGCGAATACCGCGGTCAGTCCAACGGCAACTCCTCCCATCGCTACGAGAACGGTATACGTGGTGACCTTCTCAGTTACGGTTTCTGCGGGGGTATGGCCGTAAATATCCGAGATCGCTACATCTATCCCGTTCAGCATCCGGTATACGCTCCAGACGAGGAATGCGGCACCGAACACGGTGACACCGCTCCGGCCTTCCGTAGCCGTGAGGATGTCTGATACTACGGCGTATCCTTCCGGTGCCAACCAGTCTTCTGCTGTCATTAACAGGTTCTGTGCGACTGCCTCTCCACCGATAAAGGTGAGAACGATAAATCCGAGTATGACTGCAGGTACCAGTGCAGCCAGTGTGTAGTACGCGATCCCGGCTGCTGCCAGGGGTGTCCGGTTCCGTCGCAGCACACGAACGATGTCACGTACTACGGTAACCGCCCGTTCACGGTCCATGGAGTAGAAAACGAACCCTGAACTTAAAAAGCGGGAGGATGTTCCGTGGCTAGGCTGGAGCGGACGTTGTTTCACCGCCCAGGATAGCGTCCGGATCAGGATGCCTGTAAACCGTGTTCACAGCCATACCAAACAGCAGCAGACTGGTTGACAGGTACAGCCAGATAATAAACAGCAGCAGTCCACCAAACAGATCATAGACCGGGGTGCCGATCACCTGCATCTTCATCGAGATATACGCGCCGAATAATAGTTGCATTCCCATCCATCCGCTTGCTGCCGTGATGGCCCCAGGTAAGAGGTCGCCTAACCGGTGGTTACGGTAGGAGAATCGATAGTACAGCGTCAAAAATACTGCATTCAACAGGAGGAACTGACTGAGAACACTGAGGCCTGTTGTGAACTGTCTGCCAAGAATCATGGCCAGCATCCCTTCTATAGCAGCGAGTATAACAGCTGCACCCAGGATCATGATCAACACGGTAACGATATCTTTCATGAGTCCCGGAACAGTAGACTGGTACGGTTCACCCTGTATACGAGCCATCGCGATATCGATACTGTGGAACATCTCGTACAGTACCCAGACCAGGAACAGAACGCTGAGAAGCGTTGCACTGCTCCGGCCTGCGGTCTCCATCAGTATTTCCTCCATGACCGAATACCCGGCAGGCGTCAGAAACCCTTCCGCCTCTATCAAAAGATACTCGGCCAACGCAGCACCGCCAAACACGCTAAGACCGATGAATAACAGCATCGCGAGCGGGATCAATGAGATAAGAAGATAATAGGTGATCCCGGCAGCACCGAACGTCAACTGGGTCCGGTACGACAGCTTTACCGCATCACGGAGAACACGCCCCGATCGTCGAAACAACTCCATAAACATGTATTACCGCCACGACATAAAAAATAACAGGGAACAATCAGAACTACTGTTCGTAAACACGGAAAAAAGGAGAGGAACACGAGGTTAGACGACCTGCAGATGGTCGGTACGTAGTTCCTCTTCCGTAAAATCTTTTCCATGGACCTCTTCCATATGCTGCTGGGCCAGTGAAACAGCTTCATCCTCATTCTCGGACTGGATGATAAATCTGCAGCCTGATGCAGCAGCCTCACAGTCAAGCCGATGAGCCTCTGCCATTGGTTTATATCACCTCACAACACCCCGGACATGGAATGTATTTAACCGTACAGGATACCTCCAGCACGACAACCCGTGTAAGCAGTACCACACTTGTCCAAACCGTGGCATATCGAAGACCATGAACATCCCTTGAACCCTTCCCGATCCGCCCGGCTCGTTCCCTCCCCGACCGTATAGCCGAATATTTCTCAAAGAAAAAACCGTGGTAGGCCGGACCCATCAGCTGGCCTGAAAGGCTCGTATCCTCCGCGTTAATGTGTCTGTGACTGGTGGATGCTGCGGCCTCGCTTCGAATCGAATGACCGGCCGCACTCCTCACATACGAATTCGTCTTCGGATCCCACGCCGCTGGATTGTTCCGCTTCCTCGTTCTTTTCCTTGATCTTTTTCATGCGGAACGTTTCCTCGCGCTCGTTCTCCTCCAGGTACTGAGACACGTAGTCAAGATCCTTCTTCGTCTCCGGTATCACCCGGTTCTCCAGTGCATTCACCCGGCGCTTCGTGGAATCGATCTCATCAAGCAGCTTCATCAACGCGGTCTCGATCTCTGCGGCCTCGATCACTTTCTGGATCAACTGCTCATACGCAGACACCGTTTCGTCGATCGCCGGTGTTCCGGACAGCAATCCGTATCCGTGTTCACCAAGTTCCCGCTCCTCATGCTCAGACGTGATACGCGGCACCAGGACGCCCATGATGTTCCGACTCTCCACCTCGACCTCGGGTTCGTGTTCGGTCGCCATCGCCACGGACCGTAACCTGTCCACGCCCTCGATGGCTTTCGCCTCCTTCAATTTCCGCTGCGCATCCATGAACTGGTTGGATACCTCACTCTTCGTATCCTTCGCCTCCTCCACCAGGTCCATGAACTCGTGGATCAGCGAATCCCGCTTCTTCTCAAGAATCGAGTGCCCGGACTCCGCCAGTTCGATCTGCTCCTTCAACCGCAGTTCCTCGGCTCTTGTCGGCTTCACGTCCTTGGACATAAGGTCACCAGATGGATGAGTGACAGATCAGTTCTGCCGGTCTTCGTAGTGTTCGTCCAGTGTTTCCGGGTCGATCCGGTTCAGTATTTCACGCGGCAGTGCACTGATAAGATCCCATCCGAGTTCCATGGTTTCTTCGATCGTCCGGTTCTCGTCTGATCCCTGCTGCACGAACCGTTTCTCGTATGCATCGGAGAAGTCCAGCACCTGCTGGTCGCTTTCTGACAGGGCGTCTTCTCCCACGATCTGCACCAGCTCACGGAGGGACACACCTTCCGCGTAGTCGGCGAACAGCTGGTCCTTCAGTTCGCTGTGGTCTTCACGGGTCTTTCCTTCACCGATACCGGCGTCCATCAGCCGTGAAAGGCTCTGAAGCACGTTAATCGGTGGGTAGATGCCCTTGTTGTGCAGGTCACGGTCCAGTACGATCTGGCCCTCGGTGATGTATCCGGTCAGGTCCGGGATCGGGTGGGTCATGTCGTCACCGACCATGGTCAGGATCGGGACCTGTGTGATGCTGCCTTCCTCACCCTCGATTTGCCCGGCACGCTCGTAGATGTTCGCCAGGTCTGTATACATGTATCCCGGGTATCCGCGGCGTCCCGGTACTTCTTCACGGGCGGCAGCGATCTCACGTAGCGAGTTACAGTAGTTTGTCATATCGGTCAGGATGACCAGTACGTGCATCCCCTTATCAAACGCCAGGTATTCTGCCGTGGTCAACGCCATGCGTGGCGTCACGATACGCTCGGCTGCCGGGTCATCCGCCAGGTTCAGGAACACCACGGACCGTTCCAGTGCCCCGGTCTCCTCAAGGTCACGCATGAACTCTGTTGCGTCGTCCTGGGTGATACCCATACCGGCGAACACGACCGCGAACTCCTCGTCCTGTCCGACAACGTCAGCCTGCCGTGCGATCTGGAGCGCAATCTCGTTGTGCGGCAGTCCGGAGCCGGAGAAGATCGGCAGTTTCTGTCCACGCACCAGCGTGTTCATCGCGTCGATCGAGGAGATCCCGGTCTGGATAAAGTCTTCCGGCAGTTCCCGGCTGTACGGGTTGATCGCTTCACCGACGATATCCCGCTCCTCTTCCGGTATGATCTCGGGGCCGTCGTCGATCGGGTCTCCACGACCGCTCAGCACACGCCCCAGCAGGTCCTCGGTCAACGGCATTTTCACGTTCTCCTTCAGGAACTTGACGGTTGCATCACGTCCCAGTCCTCGGGTCTCCTCATAGATCTGAACGACAACCATGTCCTTCGCCGTGTCAAGTACTTCACCTCGCCGCTTTTCGCCATCCGGTGTTTCGATCTCCACGATGTCTCCGTACGCGACAGGTTCCGTCTCCTCTACAAACATCAGAGGACCTTTGATCTCCTGAACCGTCTTGTACTCTGCCTGTGCTGCCGTTTCTGTGTTATCTGCCATCAGGATTCACCTGGTATCCATCAGTCAGCTGTTCCGCATCTAGATTTCCTCGCTTCACGCTTACAGCTCCGGTGTGTTTCTCATGCAGTGCATCCAAATGTGTGTGGAAGCTGTCCATGTACTCCCTCGTCTCTTCCAGTGTCAGGTTGTTGTTCTCGTGGAGGATGGCTGCGTTCTGTTCGATTTCCTGTGCAAGCCGGTACGCCTGCTCGTCTTCACCGTCTGCAAGCATGTTGAACAGTCGGTCCGCATACACTGGGCCGCCGGAACGCACTGCCTCTGCACCCATGTGCAGCAGGTTGTCCAGCGGATTGTCATCGTAGAACTCGCCATCCGACCAGTCACTGACGTGGTCAGCCAGCGTATAGTCGTTGAGATCCGTTGTGGTCGGATCCGTGTGATAAAGTGGAGTAGCTCCATCGTCTTGCATCATGCTTCCACCTCCTGTGTGGGAGCGGTTGCTGCCTGGAAGTCGTCCTCCATCTGGCTGCGGATGTCGCTGATGAGTTCCTCGTAGTTTTCCTCGAACTTGATGTTGGAGATCATGTGCTTGGATTCTACATCCATCACTTCTTCCAGAGTTGCTCCTGCTTCCATGGATTGTTCCGCCATGTCTCCGAAGTCGAGCACGACCTTGAGGATGTCCATCGTTTTCTCCGGTGAGCAGAACGTGTCGATGTCGTGGAACGCGTTCTGCTGGAGGAAGTGCTCCTTCACCATCCGTGCGGTTTCAAGGGTGAGCTGCTGCCGTTCCGGCAGTGCGTCCTTCCCGACGAGCTGCACGGTTTCCTGTAATCGCTCATCTTCCTGCAGCAGGTCTTTGACCTCGCGGATGCGGCCTGTCCATTCACCGTCGACCTCGTCCTCGAACCAGTCGCCGAGCATGTTGCCGTACTCTGAATACGAGTCGATCCAGGAGATGGCTGGGAAATGCCGTTTCTGTGCCAGGTCCTTGTCCAGCGCCCAGAACGTCTTGATCACACGCAGCGTGTTCTGTGTGACCGGTTCCGTGAAGTCGCCGCCCGGCGGTGAAACCGCGCCGATGACGGATACGGAGCCCGGATTGTCCACGCCGAGTGGTGTGGCGCGTCCGGCCCGCTCATAGAATTGTGCAAGCCGCGATGCCAGGTATGCCGGGTATCCTCGTTCGCCAGGCATCTCCTCGAGTCGTGAGGAGATCTCTCGCATGGCTTCTGCCCACCGGGAGGTGGAGTCTGCCATGAGTGCGACCTGGTATCCCTGGTCGCGGTAGTATTCTGCGATGGTGATGCCCGTATAAATCGATGCTTCCCGTGCTGCTACCGGCATGTTGGATGTGTTCGCGATGAGCACGGTGCGTTCCATCAGTTTCTTGCCTTCGCTCCACGGGTCCTCCAGTTCGGGGACCTCGTCCAGAACCTCTGTCATCTCGTTGCCGCGCTCCCCACACCCGATGTATACGATGATATCGGCGTCGCTCCACTTGGCGAGCTGCTGCTGTGTCACCGTCTTCCCGGTTCCGAATCCACCAGGGATCGCTGCGACACCGCCTTTCGCCAGTGGGAACAGAGCGTCCAGGATGCGCTGTCCGGTGATCAGTGGGACCTCCGGGTTCAGCTTCTCCATGACCTCGCGCGCCTCCCGGATCGGCCATTCATGCATAAGGGATAGTTCTGTACCATCCTCCAGTATGGCCACGGTTTCATCGACCGTGAATTCTCCTTCCTCGATACTGTCGATGGTGCCTGATCTGTTCGGTGGGACGAGGATACGGTGTGTGCGTCCCTTTTCCTCTACCGTGCCCAGTACGTCACCTTTCGTGACCTCGTCGCCTTCCTCGACTTCTGCGACGAACACCCATTCCTTGTCACGGCTGACGCCTGGTGCGTCGACTCCTCGGCTGATGAATGCGCCGCTCTCCTCTTCGAGGTCGACGAGCGGTCGCTGCAGTCCGTCGTAGATCGAGGACAGCAGTCCAGGGCCGAGTTCAACGGACAGGGGCTGTCCAGTATTCTCTACAGGTTCTCCAGGTTTGACGCCGGTCGTGTCCTCGTAGACCTGGATCGAGGTCTTGTTCCCCTCGATCTCGATCACTTCGCCCATCAATCGTTCGTTTCCGACGCGTACAACATCATACATCTGTGCATCGAGGTCTTCCGCAATCACAACGGGTCCTGATACACGGTAGATTTCTCCTTGTCCGTCTGCCATCGTCTCATGTCACCTTTTTTTTGTTCTGTACTTAACTCCAGATGTCGACACCGATCGCCTGCTTGATCTTGCTTCGCAGGTCGGCGTCTTCGCCTTCCTCGGTGATTGGGATGACCACCGGTTCCACGGCATTCTGTATCTCCAGCCGCTTTTTCTCTTTGAGCGCATTCATATGATTTCCCTCAACAATTAAAACCCCTTGTTCGGTATCGATAATATCATCTACGCGGGATGCAAACTCTTCTGCATCCATGTCGTATGCCTTGGATACGCCGGCCATGCGGAACCCGAGCGTGAAGGATTCCTCGCCTACCACGCTTACCCGCACATGTTTTTCCTCTGCCACTACTTTGCCACCCCGTTGATCAGGTTGCGTTCGATGAACTCGTTCCCCAGTTCTTCTTCCTTGGCGCGGACGAGCATCCGCAGGTTGTTGAACTCGATCTCCTTGCAGATCATGAATCCGAGAATCGGATTGACGGATAGCTGGTCGCGGTGCAGCATCTGGATACCTTTCTGTAGTTTGAACTTGTCCAGGGCGTGACTGATTTCTGCCGGGGACAGGTCTTCCGCATCCATGTATGCGCCGACCGCGCTTTCCCGGACCAGTTCCAGTGCGTCTTCGTATGATTCCTGTGCGGCGAGTTCATCGTTGTCCACAATCTGCTGTGATGTCGGGATATCGACCAGTCGGTCGATGATCGTTCCATAGTCATAGTTCCGTCGCTTCATGCGAAGGATCAGGTTGATGTTGATCAGTGCGGCTTCAAGCTGCAGGAACTCCATGAACAGTTTGCTGTGGCCGCCGACGTTCCGCGCCTCCTCCTGCAGGTTCCGGTAATAGTACAGGTCAAGAAGGTCCTCCATCTCTGTCAGGTTATCCGTATCTGCAAGCAGGTTCTGAAGGTTGTCGTTGAACCCTTCCCGTGTGAATTCGTCGATGATCGTTTCGATATCATCCATCTCCATGTACCGTTGCAGTGTTTCACGGTACATCCCCGGAGTGGGGATGAGCACATCGGTCACGTCCTCGTCGGCATCCCGCATATGTTTCCGGAGGATGATCTTCAGATTCTGTAGCTCGAACTTGCGGTAATATGCCTGTAGCAGTTCCTGTACGTCCTCTGGCGAGATATCGATCAGCTTGATGTATGTGTTCGCCAGGTTCTGTTTCAGGGCGCGCTCGATCAGTTCTTCTCCGCTGTACCGCGTACCCAGCTCTTCGATCTCCTGGCTGTATCCGCGGTTGGTCAGGAACTCTGCGATAGCAGATAGTTCCATCTTGGAAAGTTTCCGGTATTCGCTGTCGGTGATCAGGTTGGCTCTCATAACCCGGACCCGGGTGTTCGTGTACGGGTAGGTTTTGAACCGTGAGAGCCGTTTCGTGATCGTCATTCAAAGAGCACCTTGGAGACGTCCTGCCGGTTTTCACGGATAACGTGCTCGGCAACCTTTTCGAACCGCATGTCGAACCGCCGGGAACCATCCGCAGTTTCAACGATCACTCCCCGTACGTCCTTCTCCTTGAAGTCACCGTACCTGTTTGCTACCGATTTATGGTCCGGCGACACATACACGGTACCGATTTCGATGTCGTCGGAAAGTGATTCGAGCGCGTTCTCGATAAGCTCGGATTCCCGTTCACTGTCAAGGTTCTGTACACGTTCCTTGAACTGCTCGTACACGTCATCAAGGATGTCTTCACGAGCCTCAAGTCGTTTCCGTTTCGCCTCCATCCGTGCAGCAGATAAGCGTTTCCGGCGGATCGACTCCGCTTCGTTCTCTGCCTTGTTCTCTGCCTCTTCAACGATACTGGACGCTTTTTCCTCTGCTTCGCTGAGTAGTTCGTCCCGCCGTGCTTCCGCTTCCTCGATGATCGTGTTTGCACGGGTTTCCGCTTCATTGAGGATCTCGTCTTTTACCTGTTCAAGTCCCATTGTCCTTCATCCTGTGGTTCTCGTTCCCCCCTACACTGTGTTTCAACTTCCTCCGCCCTGCAGGGGGAAACGGGGGAAGGGTAAGTAATTGCGGGTCTTACACCGCAACCGGCGCTCGCATCTTTCCCAAAGAGGAAAGATGGTCGAACAGCGTTCTTGTTACGGAACGCTGTGGCTGTAGGTACTGGTCTAAATGAATCCAAGTGCGACCAGTGCGACAACGAGTCCGAAGATAACCATTGTCTCCGGAATCACTGTCAGGATCAGACCGCGTCCGAACAGAGACTCGTCCTCGGCCATTGCTCCCACAGCTGCAGACCCGATGTTCGCCTGTGCCCAGGCGGTCCCGATCGCCGAAAGACCGATCGCGAGACCTGCGCCAAGTGCGTGCAATCCTGTGACTTCGAATGCCATTTTGTGTTTTTCACCTCGTTGAGTATGTGGATATACCTACCTGTTTATTAGGACTTTTTTATATGGTGAGTCCCGAATGGACGGTAGTATTCTCCGCCCCCGTGGAAAAACTTTGTGAAAAACTCCACGTAATGCAGCCGGATACCCTGTAAACCGGCTTCCATGATCTTGATGAACGTGTTGATAAAGTGGCCGACGATGATGATCGTGGCGCCTAGGCCGATCATCGCCAGGCTTCCGCTCTGGAACAGAGGTGTTGCGATATCGTTCACCAGCTTGGCCAGTGCAACGACCGCGATAGATACGCCCAGCATCCGCAGGTAACTGAGGATGTTGGAGAGTAGTGACGGGATCTCGACAACGCCCTCGACACCTTCGCCCTTGAACAGCATCACCACACCCAGCAGTGAGACGACGCCGCCGACAGGACCCCATGGCCCTTCGATACCGAGCACGTTTCCAGGGACGTACCAGACGGCGATACCGGCCTGGATCACGAGCCAGGAGATCTTGGCGAAGATGGCTTCGAGCAGTCCGTGTCGGATGTATTCATTGTAGGCTCCGACCAGGATACCGAAGTTGACATGGACGATACCGACGATCAGTGAGATCGCCATAACAGCACCGAACTCGTTCGGCCGATCGAACACGGTGGGGATCTGCGCCCATATCTCCATACCGGTCCAGGTGTGCAGATCATTACCTTCACCGAAAAAGTGGAACCCGAACGTCTCACCCCCGTACAGCAACCCGAATATGATGGCGACGAACGAGGCATACATGAGTGAAAACCAAAGTCCTTTCGCCTCCGGCATCTTCGTATACATGAAATAGAACAGGATGAGCCCGCCAAGTCCGTATCCCACATCGCCCAGCATGAACCCGAACAGCAGTGGGAACGTGATCAGGAGGAATGTTGGATCAACCTCCCGGTATGACGGGGTGCCGTACAGTTTGAGGAGTGATTCGAAATGGTCGATACCGGCAGGATTGTCGTGCTTGACTGGTGCCTCGTGCTCGTTTGATTCCAGTTCCTCGATGTGCACCCTGTCGTCCGTAGCCGCTTCCAACTCCTGTACAACTGTGTCATACATATCCGCGGGGATCCATCCTTCTGCGGAGAACGCGGTTTTCGTTGTCGCGAACTGGAGCGGGATCTCAGCTTTCTGTAGCGTTTCCATCAGCTCACGTTCCTTGAAGTCAAGGTAGCCACGCCAGTCCTGTGCCAGATCGTTCAGTTCGTCCTCCAGTTCGTCTTCCTGTTCCTTCAGGTTCCAGACCTGGTCCTGCAACCGTCCGATCTCGTTAGCGATGCTGCCCTCGATATCATACACATTGGAAAGATCGATCGGATCGAACCCGGATTCGCGTAACGCATCACTGATATCCACATCACTGTCCACGAACAAACCGATAAGATGACTGTCCTGATATAGTTCGTACCGGCCCTCGGGCAATGCTTCTTTGAACGAGAAATTTGATACGGTTCCTATATACGTGTCAAGCCGTCGGTAGTCCTCCACGTCCTCCGGATCAAGTTCAAGCCGTTGAAGCACACGCAGTTTCTTTAACTGGCTTTCCTTCAGCTCTTTCTCCTCCTGGACCTCTTCAAGATCTTCATGAATCTCGTTCAGTGAGAACTGCAGTTCCTCCAGCTGGGTTTCAACATCCAGACCGGTATCATCCCGTTCCGGACTGTCAACCGCCGGCATCTGTGACCGGATCGACCGGAGACGGATCAGTAACTGGGAAACCTCCTCGGTGTTATCCTGTGGATCACCGATGTCCAGCTCCCCGTCCTCCTTACTGTAATCATCGATATGGAGGATGCCCAGATCATGCAGACTGTCCACGATGGTGGACAGCTGGGATTTTGGGCCGGTGATAGATATTTTCCGCATTTCCTCTGGCTGAATCATTGGTATCGTTGTCTCCGATCGTTTCCTCGAACCGTCCAGTTATTCGAACTGTTCGAAGAATCGTTCTTCAAGGATGTCGACCGCCTCTGTAAGGCCGTCATCGTTTTCACGGATATTTTCTGCCGCTTCCTCCCCCTCAGAAAGGATGCGTTCAGCTTCTTCTTCAACATCTTCTTCCGTGTCACGGATGATCTGCTGCTTGCGTTCGGTTGCCGCCTCCTCTGCATCCGCAATGATCTTTTCATACTGTTCCTTCGCGTCCGAAACAAGCTTCTCTGCCTTCTCCTTTGCCTCAGAAATACGGGTTTCCGCCTGTTCCTCTGCTTCCCGGACCGCTTGCAACGTACTCGTTTTCATCAAACTCGGTAAATGGATTATAGCCTATATTTTTAAATCGTGTACTTTCCGGATACAGCCCACCATCATCGGGGCGAAGTACATTTAAACGAACAACGTGAATCCATGTACTGTGATACCAATGGCAGACGACTCTAAGGACTCGAAGCGCGACGAACTTGTCGTGATGCGGATGATCAGTGAAGGAAAGGACCGGATCGGAGAGATCACGGAATCACTGGGATGGAAACGAGGACGCGTTGAGGAAACCGTCGAAGACCTGAAAGAAAACAAGTATGTGAAACAGGTGCAGGACGGTGGTGACCAGGTACTGAAGGTGACGGACCGCGGGGTCCGTGAAGTACCGAAACTGGCACGTGATGTTGCAGAGGATACCCGTGAATTTGTGGACTCTGTGATGGGATCGTTCCAGAAACACGTCAACCGCGTCATGCCGAACGTCACCGTCGACGTCAACGTCGAACAGGAGGACGAGGACTAACACACTGGATGGGTGTAAAAAACCCATTCCAACCCTTTTTCTACTATTTTCCCGTTATCACCTAGCTCACTTCAACATGGGAAATCCCTTAAATTCTCGCATCTAATAACGGTTAATATGGAAGAAACACATCGTGGATATATTGTACTGGATGGAGAACTGCACCGGCACCGGCTGTATGGTGATGGGACGATAGTGAAGACGGAAGATGTGAATGGTGACGCTCCGTACATCGAGGGCACAGGGTATCCGGTATACCAGTTCTGGTCGATGGCTGAAGACGGGTGGAGCATAGAAGAGATTTTGGGCCGGTACAACCGAGATACGCAACAGGTTACTGAGGGGCAGGTGGAGAAAGCCCTTCAGTATGCGCAGCATCATGAGGAGGAGATGAAGGCGTTGATGCGTGACAAGGAACGTGTGGAACGTGCTCTTCGAGAACGATCAGATGCGGATACGCCGAGGCCGGTGTACTACCAGGCTGCTGATGAAGATCCGTTAGACGTAGATCTGGAGTACAGTTTCGATGTGTTCTAATACTTCGTACTGCTTCATAGCCGGTAAAACGTATGTGGATTTCCCGGTAAAGGTTACTCCATCTCATCCCACATATCCGGGATGTCCTCAACCGTCTCCTTGCAGAACGGACATTTTTCAGGCGGTTCATGGACCTCCATGTCCTCTTCATGACCACAGTTCGTGCATTTGTACAGTGCCATACCAGTGAATCTCTACCTGTGCTGGATTATAAAATCTGTGGTCTCTTCTCCCCGGAACATTGTGGTCAGTACTGCCATAAATCTATTCTCCCAGTATATGGCTATGGAGGTTCCGTGGGAACAACTGAACAAACAGCAGCGCGCTGTCTGTGAGCATCTGGAGGGTCCGGTCCTGGTGATCGGCGGGCCGGGCAGTGGAAAGACGACGGTGATCCGGCACCGGTACGAGCAGCTTGTGAAGAACGGGGTCGACCCTGATAACATTTTGTTAACCACGTTCTCCCGTGCTGCGGCTGCCGAGCTCAGGGAGCGGATCACGACGGACACGGGTGGTGGAACCAACATCGGTACGATCCACTCCATCTTCTACAAGATCGTGCGGCAACATTACGACAAGCTTGGGTACCACACAGCGAACCTGAACCTGTACCAGTCCGGTGAGATCCGGGAGCTGCTGCGGGAGATCGTGACTGAGCTGACGCACGGCAAAGGAAGCAGACATGTGATCAATGATACCGTCCAGTTCTACAAGGCCAACCTGGATCGGGTGCGGGCGAACGGGATGACACCGAGTGATATGGAGCAGGCCATGCAGGATGGTACCATCACGTTCCAGCACATCGTCTCGGACCGGGAGCTGGACACGATCGAGGATGCGGAGGAACGTTCTCCGGCGGTCTACCGTGAATTCCTGGATCGGTTGTATAACCGGAATGCGATCGACTACACCGGGATGCAGCACAAGGCATATATCGTGCTGAAAAATAATCCGGCAGCCCTGCAGCATTACCGTGACCAGTACCAGTACATCCTCGTGGACGAGGCTCAGGACCTGAACTACGTGCAGTGGCAGCTTATCCGCCTTCTCGGAGAGGACCACCGGAACGTGTGTATGGTGGGGGATGACTGTCAGAATATCTATTCGTGGCGCGGCTCGGATCACCGATACCTGCACGATTTCCGGGAGATATTCGAGGCCGCCGTATACATGCTACCGAAGAACTACCGGTCCACACAGCAGGTGGTGGATGCGGTCAACCGGTTCATGCCGTACCTGAACGATGTGGAACAGAAAACACTGGTATCTGACCAGGGACGGACACCACAGTCCGATGGGTTCCCACGGATCGACCACTACGAGAACGCGCACCTGGAACGGAACAAGATCGTGCAGAAGATCCATGGACTGGTCGAGTCCGGATACGATCCCGGCGAGATCGCTGTCCTGCTTCGTACCACGGGGAGGAACGGTGAAAAGGTCGAGTCGTACCGGGAGCTTTTATCCGCGATGCGACTGGAATCCTCCGATACGCGGGGCTTCCGGTTCATGGAGAAGAAAGAGGTGCAGTGGGTGATGAACCATCTTAAAGCGTACATGAATCCTGACGACGATATCGTGCTCCGGAACGTCCTTCTCTCCCATGGCGTTCCTCAGGATGCATTGGACGCATTGATGGAGGAACAGCCTGATGATAAAACGTTGCGGGCTCACATCGCGGATCTGACACCGCTCCACGCGGCCATCGTTGAACCGGATACGCTTCGCGAGATGCAGGAGGTGATCGATATGATCGTGGACATGGACGACACCGACAACCTTGTAACGTACGTGTACGAGAAAACAGGGCTGAAGCAACGTATCCCGGACTGGAGCGGTGACACGGACTCCCGCCGCATGAACGTCACCACCCTCCGCGAAGCCATCGCCGACTTCCCGCAGACACGGAGCGGTATCTCGGACTTCTTCGACTACATCGCCAATACGGCAACAGAAGAAGATACCACGGGAGTGACCGTGACCACGATGCACGGAGCGAAAGGCAAGGAGTGGCGTGCCGTCTTCATCCCGGAACTTCGTGACGGAAACGTCCCACACCCGGTCGCGGCAAACATCGAGGAAGAGAAACGCCTGTTCTACGTCGCACTCTCCCGCGCCAAGGAACGCGCATACCTCTCATACCACGGCAAACCATCCGACTTCCTGGAATACCTGCAGCAGTAGTTATCCGTCCTTTTTCTCCTTCACGTACCGACCCGCATCCAGCGCCGCCGCTGCACCTTCTCCCGCGGCGAGGATGGCCTGTTCCGTGGCGATATCGGTCACGTCTCCACACGCGTACAGTCCGTCGATGTTGGTGCGCTGATTCCTATCCTTCTTGATGTGGCCGTGTTCCGTCTTCTCCAGGTCGAGGTGGTCCACGATCTCCGTGTTGGGTATGCGCCCGATCTCGATGAACGCACCGCCGACCTCGAGTTCGTGTACGTCCCCGCTTTCTGTATCCTTGTACCGTAGCCCGTTCAGCATCTGATCCCCGAAAAATTCCGTTGTTTCGGCGTTGTTGATGATCTCGATGTTGTCCTGTTCCGGGATCTTCTCCACGGTGATCGGTTCACCGGTCAGCTCCGGACCGATATTGATGAGGTACACCGTTTCTGCAACGTCGCTCATGAACAGGGCGCCTTCACACCCGGCGTACCCGCCGCCGATGATCGCGATCTCCTCGTCAGCATACAGGGGACCATCACAGACCACGCAGTAGGAGATGCCGCGGTTGTTGAACTCCTCCTCGCCATCCGCGCCCAGTGTCCTCGGCGAGTTCCCGGTCGCGATGAGCACGGTATGTGCACGGAACGTTTCATCGCGTGTGGTTACCGTGAACAGGTCATCGTCATCGTTCCTGTCAACCCGTTCCACGCGTGTCATGTGGATATCGACGTAGTCCTCGTAGTCCCGGACGTGTTCCTCGTATTTTTCCGAGATCTCCTGCCCGGTCAGGTGTTTGAACCCGAGGTAGTTCTCGATCGCATCCGTTTCCATCAGCTGACCGCCGAAATCCTCGGTCAGGATCGCCGTGTTCATCCGTCGCCGGGCCGCGTATACTGCGGCAGAGCATCCTGCCGCGCCGCCGCCGATGATCAGAAAATCATAGATATCGGTGTCGTCTGCCATACCGTATCAAGGTCTCAATACAAGTATTAAAAAGTAGCGATGGGTGAAACGAGGGGATGATTCGCTGCTTGACAGGTGGTGGAGACGGTACAGGTCAACGGTCGTACAGTCTCTCCATGGTTTCCTCTACAGTCAGAACGTCCAGTAGTGGTTCGATCTCACCTTCGTGACTGATCTCGTACACGTCCGTTTCCTGGTACAGTAAAAAACCGATCTCTGCCGCGGTCCCGGCTCCATACCGGTCATCTTCGAATGGGAGAAACACGCCAGCATCGACGCCGGGAAGCACTTCTTCGAAGTAGTAGTCCATCCCGGTCACGCCGTCACGGTTGTCGCGCCAATCGTAATAGTTCTCTACATGGTCAGTAGGATTTTCGATCCGGTAATCCGGGAACTCATCTGCAATCACAGCAAGAAGTTCTTCTTCAAGTTCTTCATCCATCGGGATCGGATGTCCAAAATATATCGATTTTCCTGACATAATACCCTGTTACGGTGGAAACTGTTAAGCCAGTGATGATCAGTACAGTGAGTGGACTTTGCGGTTATGCCGGTCCATGTCGTCGAAGGTGAGAAAGGTTTTCCGGCAGTTCATACAGTCCAGGACTTTCTGCTCCACCTCGATGAAGTCAGTGTGTCCGGACATATGACTGTGTAAATCCTCCTGCTCTCTGAACGTGAGGCCGCAGAGCTCACAGGATGGTTGCGGAAAATGGGTTGGATTCATGCTGCACCCGGTTACGCCTCGATACCGAGGTGTTCGGACAGTTCGTCCTCATCGAACCCGACAACGATTTCTTCCTCTCCATCGTCGTCGATGATGGTAACCGGTACACCGCGCTGCCCGCTCTTCTCGATCATCTCCTCCTGTGCGTCCTCGTCAGATTCCACGTCGACCTCTTCATAGTCGATGTCGTGTTCCTGGAAGAAGTTCTTGGTTTTCTTGCACCAGGGGCATTGCGATGTCGTATAGATTGTTACATTGCTCATTGTAAACCACGTAAACAGTTAGTCGGTGGTGATATAAAAAGTATGTGCCCGGCCCGGTGGTGTGGATCGGTTACCGGAATCTTGAACTATGGATTTAAAACTTGTTTTTACCAGTAACAAGGTATGGGACAGGACAGTAAACGGTTCAAGGCAAAGCATAACAGTCCATTCAACGCGGACTCTGCGACGATCATGCATGGAAAGGGATCGTTCGTTGTTGACTTCAAGCAGACCACGCCACGACTGGACAAGATAGATGACTCGAAGCAGCACACCGTGATCACGGAACACAATGCGGTGGTGCTCCGTCCACGGATGGCAAAGATCCTTCTTCGACTTCTGGAGGAGAACATCTCCAACTACGAGGAAAAGTTCGGGGAGATCGATATCCCGGAACGGAAAGAGGACATGGGTTCATCAACACCAGAGAACCACGGGTATATCGGGTAGCACATTCGTTCTCATATTTTCATCCTGGTGCAAGCACTGTGCATACGACTCAGTGATTCCACTGTCCTGGCACATGACACTCTTAAAGAGGTAGGATGATATGGAACTACGTATGGTTGAGGAGAAACAGGAAACGGAAGTAGAAGCCTACATCCAGGTAACCGGCAACCTCTTCGAGTCGGTGCAGGACGGACCCGTGTTCAACGATTCAAAGACGTTCGTGGACTGTGTTCCGATCCAGCCACCGGAAGATATCATGGACGCGTTCCTGGAACGCCAGCCGGACACCCCGGAGGACCTGGAGGAATTCGTATACAACCATTTCCACGTTCCGGAGGAGCTGGCACCCACCGAGAACCAGCCGACCGGGAAACCGATGGAACGCCATATCCAGGACCTGTGGAGCGTTCTGTCCCGGCCCGCACACGACGACGTATCACCGAACACCACGCTCATCCCGCTCATCCGGCCGTACATCGTGCCGGGCGGACGGTTCCGCGAGATATACTACTGGGACTCCTACTTCACCGTGGAGGGACTGGCAGCGTGTGGCCGGATGGATACAGTGGAGGACATGGTCCGAAACCTGGCATACCTGGTTGAACGGTTCGGATTCATCCCGAACGGCAACCGCATCTACTACCTGGGACGGTCCCAGCCACCGGTATTTGCACTGATGGTTGACGTCCTCCAGCGGTACGGTAGGGAGGATGCTGCCGTCGAGCATCGCCATCACCTAAAACAGGAGTACCGGTTCTGGATGGACGGCCGCGACGCTGTTTCCCAGGGGGTGATGGCACACCGCCGACTGGTCAGGCCCGACACGGACACCCACCTGAACCGGTACTGGGATGACCGGGCCACTCCCCGCCCCGAAGCATACGAGGAGGATACACACCTGGCACAGGATGTTCCGGAGGAACACCGGAACGCGTTGTACCGCAACATCCGTGCCGCCTGTGAATCCGGATGGGATTTCAGCAGCCGCTGGTTCCAGAACCCGATGGACATGCGCACCATCCGCACCACGGAACTGCTTCCGGTCGACCTCAACGCATACCTCTACTTCATGGAGAAAACGCTTGCTGACCTGTATGCAGCAGCCGGTGACGAAGAAACGGCGGCCCAGTACCAGTCCGCAGCAGAACAACGGAAGGCCGTGTTCGACCAGTATTTCTGGGACCCGGAAGAGCAGTACTACTTTGATCATGACTGGGTGAACGAGGCACAGACCGATACCTGGTCGCTTGCAGCAACCGTCCCACTCTTTGTCGGTCTCAGCTCACAGGAACAGGCCGACGCAGTCGCATCACACATCAAAGAACGGTTCCTGCATGATGGCGGACTTGTCGCGACCCTGAACGAGACCGGGGAGCAATGGGATTATCCGAACGGCTGGGCGCCCTGCCACTGGATGGCGGTCAACGGCCTCATCAGGTACGGCCACGACCAGCTTGCACAGGAGATCGCAGAACGATGGATCGGTCTCAACCAGGATGTGTATAACCGCACCGGGAAGATGATGGAAAAATACAACGTTGTCAACACGGAACTTGAGGCCGGTGGCGGCGAATACACCCTGCAGGATGGGTTCGGCTGGACGAACGGCGTCGCCATCGCATTCCTCAAAAACGCACTGATCACGGAAACCGACACACCACTTATCAAGGAAGCGGAGTGATACCAGATGATAGGCGATGACGAACTCTACTGTCACCACCAAGACGAAAACACGGGGTACAGGATGGAACTGGTGGAGAACGGTATCGACACGATCGATGAATCAGGACGCCTCCGCCGTGGAGACCGGTACGAATGCATCCAACCGGACTGCGACACAGTGTTAATCACAGACTTTGGCCAGCCTTATGATCTGGACGGCATCACACAGGCCATCAAACTCGTGTACGACGACAACCCACTATAACCGTTACTCGTGGTAGTGGCCGTACGCCACATGCGCAACAAGCGTCCCCTCCCCGTCCCGGAGGAAGAGGCGGTCACCGTCATTGTTCCACACCGGCCGCGACGCATCCCAGAACCGTTTATTCTCCGTGTCAATGCCGTCGCCGGAGTACAGCGTCACAGACCTGTTCTCAACCAGCACCGTTTCAGGAAACGTGTACCGTTTCGTCCCCGCATCACTCACCGTCCACCCCTCCATATTCACGGTATCACACCGGTTCCGGAACGTCACGTTCTCCCCGTTCATGTTGAACCGGTCATCTCCCGGTGCATCCCAGTGAAAGGCGGTGATTGTTATACAGTCCGCTGCCGGCGACCGCTCCCACAGGTACATCCCGCGTTCCCGTGCCTCCCCTTCAGCCGCCTGAAATGCCTCCATATACTGGTCCGGTCCAGCCGGATAGTACACCGTTGCCAGCCCCTCCTCGACCAGCAACCGGTTCACGTTCACCCCATCAACATAGATATACCGTAACAACCGGTCGTACCGGTCACGCGCATCACCGATCGCCACCAGCGTCACGGTCTGCTCCTCCACCAGTTCGGCCAACCGTTCCATCGCCTCCTCCGCATACGGTTCACCGGTCTCAGTCGCATCCAGGCCCAGCAACCGCACCCGTTCACCGCTCTCCACGACCACCGTATCCCCATCAAGCACCGATTCAACGACCGTAACCTCTTCCAAGACCGCACCATCAGACGACTGACCAGCATAGGACTCGGCAACCACCAGCCCACCCAGCACCACGACAAGCATCACCACCAGCTGCACACGCCGATCCATACCCGGTATACCGCCACGCCACCATAAAAAACCTGCATCCCGTTCAGAACGGCTTAAAAGAATATGCGGCGAACAACACACTACAAACATTTCCCAGCGTCCCGATTTACACGCCCCGATGGTGTAGTCAGGCCAATCATTTCAGCCTCTCGAGCTGAAGACCCGGGTTCAAATCCCGGTCGGGGCATCGCTTCGCTCTTTCCGCCCGTGATTCTGCGCTTCGCAACGCTTCGCGTGTGCTCAGGTTCAAATCCCGGTTGGGGCATTTTCCTAGGGATTTGAAGCCATAGAGGATTGCTTCGAGATCTTCCAAAGTTCAAATCTCAGTCAGGGCATTCACTTTGTTCATGTCCGGTCCCTCGATGTTTTACCTCGCACTGCTGGTGCTCGGGTTCAATTCTTGACGTTCCGTAGGAACTTCTGCTTTAGAAATTCTCACAGAGAATTTGGTAATCAGTCGGTGGTTGGTTGTGGTGTATGGGGAGTGTCCTCTTTGAAGTATTTCATGGTGTAGAGGTCTTTGGTGACGACGAGGAGGATGGGGCCGATGATGACGCCTTTGAGGCCGATGGCGAGGGGTCCGAGGATGAAGCCGAGGAAGAGGAGGAACGGGTTTTCCTTTGTTTTGTATGCGCCGAACTGTGGGCGGAGCACGATTTCTGTGAACAGGTTGAGGACGGTGATGCCGTATATCATGATGCCGACCGCGATCAGGGTGTCTCCCTGGAGGTAGTACAGGATGGAGAGTGGGACGTAGATCATCGTGGCCGATATGATCGGGAGGAAGGCGAACATGCCGGCGAGGACACCCCACACCCAGTAATATTCGACGCCTAACAGGTAGAATCCGGTGACGGCGAGGATGCCGACGATCGTGTCGACGATAAGGTAGGTTGTGAACACGCCGCGGAATAACTGGTCGATCGAGTGGGCGACCGCCTTTGCCGGGGTGCGGTATTCAGATGGGAACCGGTTTATCACGATGAATATGGCGTTGCTGATGCGTTTTCCGTCCTTTACGAGGAAGACAGTGATAACGAAGAAGAGCGCGAGATGGATGAGTGCGCCGGGCACGTTCAGGAGCATGCCGTGTACGGCGGTTTCGAACTGTGCCAGGATATCGAGTGAAACCTGTTCCAGTGCCTGTATGGTTTCCGGTGCCAGGTCGAACTGTTCCGCTACCACGTCCATGCCGTCTGTGATCGCTGCCAGGAACTGCTGTGAGATGATTGCAGCGACAGGGATGGCACTGATAACGAAGTATGCTGCACCGCCGACTATCACGAACAGCAGTAACATGGTGAGGCCGGCAGAGATCCGGGGGTTGGTTATGTACTGGTTCAGCTGTTCCTCCACGTGACGGAGAAAGTATGCGGTGAACACCGCCCATGCGATAGCGTCGAGAAACGGCCATATCAGCCACAGTGACACGGTGATCCCGGTCATGGAGCCGATCAGGAACAGGGTTTCTGGCCGCATACCTGTTTATGGTATTGCACCCTATTTCTATCTAACCGTGTTTCAAGAGGATGGAAGAAAAGAAGGATGTGGAGGATCGGGGGTCAGGAGGTGGTTCTCCGTCTGCGTCCCCGATCCTCCCGCTTGCGTGTTACCATGATGAGGCCGCCTTTCTCGATGAGCTGTACCAGGTTGTCCTCGTCGCCGGTGAGGTCGGTCACATCAAACCTGTCATCGGTATCGTTGGCAGGATCGTCACGGGTTGTGTCGGTGTCTCGTTGGGAGTCATAACACATTGGGAGGAGCGTCACCTGACATCGGTGTACCGGCACGACCTTTAAGTGGCGGAACAGTTTTACCGTGGTTCCATTCATCTGTAACAGTTGCATGGTGTGCATGTGTGGAACAGCTTGGATGGAATGGGTTGCCGGAGATAAAAAATGAGAAAAAGTTGGAGGGTTTGGGTGTCGGGATCAGTTAGAACGGCCAGCTGTCGCCGAACATACTGGATCCGGACAGACTGGTGCCGGTGTCCGTTTCCTGCTGCTGGTACTGGTCACCCGACTGTTCAGCTGCGGTTGCTGTTACGTCACTGCCATCGTCTGCCTCATTGTATGCATCCTGCTGTCCCAGCTGTTCGCTGCGCTGCTCGGTGTGTGCTGTAGTGGTACTGTGGTCTCCGGTTGCAGCCGTGTTACCGGTCTGCCGATCGAACTGTGTCAGACCCTGTCGGCTGCCCGCCACGGTCAGGAAGCTATCCTCGCCGCTTTCCGCGTAGTTTCCAGTGTTCTGGTGTCCGCGTTGTTCACTGTCCTGTCCGGTGTATGCAGTATTTGTACTGTGGTCTCCGGATGCAGCCGTGTTCCCGGCCTGGTCACTGTACTGGCCGATATCCTGGTTTGAGGCGGCGATGGTGATGAAGCTGTCATCTCCACTGATTGCCGTGTTTGAAGCATCCTGTCCACTGGTCTGTGCATTGTTCTGATCTGTACTCGCTGTGTTGTTTGTGTTATCACCGGCGGCATGGGTTCCGGCGTCCTGTTCATTGTACTGGTCGCTTTGCTGGTTTGAGGCGGCGATGGTGATGAAGCTACCGTCACCGCTTTCCGCGGTGTTATCTGCGGCCTGGTAGCTGAGCTGGTTGTTATCCTGTGTGGTGTCTGCATCGTTCGCTGTCCCGTCACCGTAAGAACCGGTACTGGTTGACTGGGAGACCGCCTGACTGCTGCTTTGATCGCTTATGGCGAGCGTGAGGAAACTGTCATCGAATGTTTCTATCGAGGTTTCAACATCCTGGTAAGTCTCTACAGGATCCTCGCTGATCTGCTGTGCATCAGCTATACTGATATCTGCTGCGACAGGTGCAGCAAGGAGTCCGACGATGATCCCTAAAACGGTCAGTAAGAGTAGATGGTGTCGATCCATGGTGACATAACAGGTACCGATGAACTGTTTAAATACAGCGTAATTTCCCAGTCCACCACTGGAAAAACGCTTTTACAGGCACAGAGCAGTATCGTGAAAGGGTACGATGATACGGCGCATCCCATCATTACCGGGAATATTGCCGGATAACACTAGTATGGACGAAATGCATCCTGTTACTAACAACAGTCATGATTCGCCATGGTTACCTGGAACTGGTTTTGCTCCCCGGTGAACCTGGATCCAGGATAGTTCCATAGTTCCAGTGGAAGGAAGTAGCACCATAGCTTAACTGGTGGGGAAGATGAAATTAGTTCGTCCCCATGGAGCGCATTACTGGGGGATCTTCACGTCCAGCAGATCCATGCTGTCCGGATCCATCTTCTCGATATCTCGGCGGACCCGTGTGATCTTCCGGAACAGGTGGTGCTGATCCTTTTCCAGCAGCGTGATGGCCTCACCTTCCGCACCCTGCCGACCGGAGCGGCCGATACGGTGCGTGTACGTGTCCACGGTGTCCGGCACGTCGTAGTTGAAGACGTGGGTGATGTCGTCGATATGGAGTCCCCGTGCTGCAACATCGGTCGCCACGATCACCTGCACGTTCTTGTTCTTGAACTTTTCAACCATCTGCTCGCGCTGGTGCTGGGACATATCACCGTTCAGTTCCTGAGCATCGATCCCGTTATCCCGAAGCACTTTGGCCACGAACCGTGTCGTGTTCTTGGTCCGGCAGAACACCAGACTCAGATCACGATCACGATCCTTCAGCAACGTGTATAGCATTGAAAGCTTCCGGTTCGGCTTCACATCCACGTATTTCTCCTCGAGGTTGCGGGTGTGCTTGGTGCGCTTGATCTTCTTCACGATCGGATCAAGCTGGTATTTGTCCACCATGTCCCGTAGCTTCCGTGGAATAGTGGCGGAGAACCACAGGTCCTGTCGTTGCGGCGGGCAGTAGTCCATGATACCTTCCAGCTCGTCTCGGAACCCCATGTCCAGCATCCTGTCCGCCTCATCCAGCACAAAATAATCGATGTTGCTTACATCCAGTTTACCCTGGTTCAACAGATCCAGTACACGTCCTGGCGTACCGACCACGACGTTTGCAGTCTTCGCGCCCTCGATCTGCGGTTTGTACGAGACACCACCATAAATCGTCAGTACATCGACGTGGTCCAGTGCAAACTTCTTGAACTCTTTCGCGTTCTGCTTCGCCAGCTCCCGTGTCGGTGCCAGAACCAGTGCCTGCGTCTCATCATTATTCGTCACGTTCTGTATGATAGGTAGTGCAAAGCACAGTGTTTTCCCTGAACCGGTTTCGGACTCTGCCAGCACATCCTCGCCCTCAAACACCGGTTTTATCGTCTCTTCCTGTACTTTCGTCGGGTGTTCGATCCCGTCCTGTTTCAACCGTTCAACAATCTCCGGGGAAACACCCAGATCCTCAAACGTAACGTCCTCATCCGTCTCTATCGTTTCATCCATCATCCATCACAGATACATTATGTATACCAACCGTTTTGTAAGTACGGGTTTCCACATGCCGCCCAAGCTTTAAATACCGCAGCACATTCCTCGAAGCCCTGATAAAACCGGTTGAGCGGTCCCGGAACTGCCGGAACCAGTGGAACTACCACGTCCCGATATATAAATGGTGGTGGGAAATCAGGGTACACGATGATGGAAATGGAATGTGATGACTGTGGTGCAGCAGTTGAGATAGACCTCGTTGATTATTTGAAACACAAGGAGGAGCAGGGAACCCTTCTCTGCTACAGTTGTAAACACAGCGTACTGCGCCGTGTCACCCGCCCAGACGTACACGCCGCAACCGCGTAAATGCTATTTCTCCAACAAGGGGGCGTTACGCCCTCCCTGTTCCCCCCCCCTCTTTTCTCTTATTCTCTTCTACAGTATCTGGCCGGGACCGAATAATGGCGAACGCTTAAATGTCGTTATGTGCAATATACTGGTATGACTGATGGAGACAAGATTTTCGATGGTTCGTCTGGTGAGGGCGATGATGAACGTAAGCATAAACGGCCGGTGCTGGAGAACAACAGTCACGGGGCAGCGGCGTGGCTCCATAAAGACAAGAATGGGAACGCGTACCTGTCCATCCGTCTCCCACTGGGGCTTGGAAACCTGAACCTGTTCCCGGTGAATGATACGATGGAGGACGCCCTCAACCAGCTCTCAGAGTACCTTGACGAACAGAAGCAGGATTAATCCGGTTCTTTGGTCATACATCGTTTTTCGGAGCAGGATTATCGTTATCTCTGCTTGTTCAGAACCATAACTGTATTCGCTACTCGGAGTGGGAAGGGGCATTTGTTTCTCTGTCAACAAGCTGAAACATCAGATCGAAGCTGTCGGGCAGCTGGATACGTGCATTGCGCAGTTCCTGTGTGGTCACTGCCTCGCTCATCGTGTACAGCACCACGTTCGACTGGAGCACTGCTTCCTCTTCCCCTGTGTTGCTCCTGTCTCTCACCCTGTTAACGAATTCACGGAGTGAAAAGGCCTGTTCTGATCCTGCCTCTACCATGTACCGGTTGATTTCACGTGGAAGAGAGGATGCAAGGTCTGCTGTTTCTCCAGCCGGAAGCCGCTCTGCAACTGTCTGGAGTACTGCGCGTGTCGCCTGTGCACCATCGCTTTCGCTTTCCATGCCCAGTCGCCGGGTCACCAGGTAGATGAATCGATCGTAGTCCATCACATTCCAAGTTGACACCTGTATTTAAAACCGGTGCTGGGATAATCATGATAGGATTAGTGTTGTACTGGTTCTGTTCGATCCCTGAAGGGTAGCAGTTCCGGAACTCAGACAACTGAAATATATGTGAACTGTTGAACCCGCGTGGTTGAACGAGCGAACGACTGGAACGACTCATATGCGCCTTCCAGTACCGGTGCGCCGTGACCGGGGCATGCGGTCTCAAACCGAGGGATCCGGTCGGCAATATCGTGGATGCCCTGCGCCACCCCTGGAATACTGTAGTTATCCCACGCTACTGGCGGATAGAACTCGTTGTCTGCGGTCCGCACCAGATCCCCGAAGAAACACGTTCCTGAAGGTTCGTGGAGGTAGGCGGTATGCCCGGGATTATGGCCGGGACAGTGGTAGGCGGTGAACCCGCCCACAGTTTCCTCATCATCGATCGGTACGGCCTCGATTCTCGGCACCACCCGCATCAATGCCCGGTGGACAGCGCCCTTGTGATGCAGAACTCCGGGTTTCCGTTGTTTGGCGAACAGGGATGACGTGATACTGCTCGCGTACACCGTGGCATCCAGTTCCGGGCGGAGCGATAGCAGGCCGCCAAAATGATCGAGATCATAGTGCGTGATCAGCACCCGGTCGATATCTGCCAGGCGGTATCCCGCAGCCGTAATACTTTTCTTTAGACCACGCCGGTTCCACGGTAGGCCAGTGTCAACCAACGTTACTACGCCGTCATCGTCCACGAGATACGCGTTCACCGTCCACCCGGGCAATGCGGCGAGACGGATCCACCATACATTGGTGGACAGTTGTTCCATTATAGGAGGTACTTGGAGAGTCTCCTACATATACGTTACAACTCTGAAATCCCTGTTGGATACGTACCGGTGATGTATTCTGGACCGACACCGTTGCGGATAGCGAACTCATCCGTTGTATCTGAACCGTTAGACTCCCACTCTTCATAGGGGATGAGCTGCTCATACCAGCGTTCCTCCCAGTCATCGCCCTCCATCGATAAAATGTCAAACTCGGAGGCATATACCTGCTCTTTGGGAACAGATACCTCTACGGTTGGCTTCTCGAGGAGGCCCTCAAACGGAACGCTCTCCTCTGGGTCGTATAGATAGACAAACTGATCTCGAATCCCGTCACGATTATAAGACGGCACCTCGCGCCGCGGCTTCAGTCCCTGTTCCTGGACCGTATTCAGCCACCACCTGGCCGATGTATCCGGTCCACGGAATGCATGATACAGGGACACCAACTCTTCCGACATAGTAACTAATTAGTAGTGACAGTATATAAGTTTTATGGTGGTGGGTGGTGGGTGGGGGGCAGAGGATTGATGCCAGAAAACAGTTGCATGGATTTTAAAGCTGTAAGACGTGTGGAGAAGTATGTGGCCTGGAACCGAGGATACTGAAATGACAACGGAAGACCTGCAGGCTGCCTTGCTCGACTGGTACGAGAACAATAAACGCGATCTGCCGTGGCGACACACCGCGGATCCGTACCGTATCCTTGTGTCCGAGGTGATGCTGCAGCAGACACAGGTTTCCCGCGTCATCCCAAAGTACCGCGCGTTTCTCGATGAGTTCCCCGCTGCGGAAGATCTTGCGGATGCGCCGCTGTCCGACGTGCTGAAGCTGTGGAGCGGTCTCGGCTACAACCGCCGTGCTAAATACCTTAAACAGGCCGCTGAACAGGTTGTGAACGAGTACGGCGGCAGGTTCCCCCGAGACCCGCAGACGCTTCAGGAGCTTCCCGGGGTCGGTCCGTACACGGCGAACGCGGTAGCTGCGTTCGCGTTCAACACCGGTGGGCCCGTATTCGACACGAACGTGCGCCGGGTCATGTACAGATTTCATGGAAAAGCATCGGATAGCGAACTCGAAACGTTCCATACATCGATCTTCCCCCCGGAAAAATCCCGGACATGGAACAACGCGATCATGGAGCTTGGATCCGAGGTCTGCGTGGACGGCACGCCACGCTGCAGCAACTGTCCGTGGCGGTCCGAATGTACCGCATGGAAGACGCAGGACTTTGACACGCCGGAGGTCCAGACACAGTCCACGTTCAAAGGGTCGTGGCGGTTCTACCGCGCCAAACTGCTCCGTCTTCTCATGGAGCACGACGCACTTCCCGAGGACAGGATCGCGGAAGAACTTGCTCTCCCGGATAAATATGATCTGGACGAACTCATCGCAGAACTGGTCGACGAACAGATGGTCACAGAATCAGACGGCAAATACCGGCTGCCAGAATAATATTCGCCGGGTATCCGTACCTGTTACCCGTCACCGAAGTGTTCCCGGTACTGCTGTAAGAGCCGGTCCGGCATTTCATCGTACACGTACCGGAACATGTCTTCTGGATCGGGCTCCGGAAGCTGTTCAACGGCATCGATCGCCTCACTGATCTCGTCCTCGATCGCGGTTTCCATAGCATCGATCTGTTCATCATCCAGCAGCCCCTGATCACGCAGGAACCGTTCCATCCGTGGGATCGGATCCTTGTCGTTCCAGGCACCTTCCTCTTCCTGTCGCCGGTAAAGTGATGGATCATCTGACGTGGTATGTGGTCCGAACCGGTACAGATCGGCCTCGATCAGTGTGGGACTGCGCTCCACGCCCTGGTTGTGCAGAAATGCATGATCTTTCTGGCCATCGATCGGTAAATGCTCTTCCAGCGCCGTATCGTCAGCGGTCCGAGCCTTCTCCGCCGCTGCATGAACGGTCTCGTATACAGCAAGCGGGTCCATCCCATCGATGTGAATGCCTTCAAACCCGTACGCCACAGCTTTCTGTGCGATCGTGTCAGCAGCGGTCTGCTGTTCCCGTGGCACAGAGATGGCGTACTGGTTGTTCTGGCAGAGGAACA
Source organism: Candidatus Nanohalalkaliarchaeum halalkaliphilum (assembly GCA_022729315.1). Taxonomy (GTDB): domain Archaea; phylum Nanohalarchaeota; class Nanosalinia; order Nanosalinales; family Nanohalalkaliarchaeaceae; genus Nanohalalkaliarchaeum; species Nanohalalkaliarchaeum halalkaliphilum. The sequence continues at coordinate 31,152 of JALDAF010000001.1, forward strand.
CGGTAGGCGTGTCGAATACACCGGCAAAGTTGAGGCCTTCATGGAAATCACCTTCACTGGTGGCGCCGTCGCCCAGGTAGGCGAGCGCAATCCGGTCATCATCATTCATATCAGCTGCCCACGCCCAGCCCGTTGCGTGCGGTAGCTGGGTGGCGATTGGGACCGCGGTCGGAAATATGGGTACGTCCTCCTCTGTGATTCCTTCCTCGTATCCGCTCAGCTCGGTCAACAGGTTCTCCATGCCCAGTCGAAGCATCTTGCTGGCTTCCTCCCGGTACGTTGGGAACACCATGTCATCCTCGTTGATCGCGTACAGGCTGGCGACTTGGGCCGCATCGTGGCCGGACATCGGGGCATAGTTCTCTATACGCCCACTGTATGCCAGGTTCATCATTTTCTCGTCAAACATGCGTGCCCGCTTCAGATCGGCGTACATATCCAGAAAGGTATCGTCCGAGACATCCGGGACGGAAGCCTCCGGCAGCACGGCACCGTTATCATCAAGGATGCGGTACACATCCTCTTCGGCCAGCGAGATATCTGGCGTACCAGATTGCTCATCTACCGTATCATAATCGTCGATCGCCACGGTTCCTCTGATCAAAAACACACAACCAACCCTTATATTAGTTTCTTGTAAGTGACAACAGAATGGTAGGATGGTAGTAGTAGGAGGCCGGATGTTCAACTGTTGCCATTATCCCTGTTCCGTGCCGTCCTTGATACGGTACTGCCGCCACCTCCCCTCGCCCTCGGATACGATAAGGTTGTAATGCTCCATCTTGTTCAGGTATTTGCGGAGCATCCGTTCGGACCGTGGATCATCCACCTGCTCATCATATGCATCGTACAGTTCCCGTGGCTGGATCGAGTCGTTTCCATCGATGATATCGTACAGAAGCTGCTGGTGGTCGTTGAGACACTCGATATTTTTCTGACGGGTCTCCTTCTGCGTTTTCGGCACCACATCATCGATCAAATCGATCTTGATCCGTTCAGCACCTTCGGCTTCGGCACGCCGAGCTGCATTCCGCAGGATTCCGATCGCGATCCGGGCATCGCCCACCGCCACATCTGCGATATGCTCCAGCTGCTCGTGTTCGATCGCGTCCGGATGCAGCCCCCATGCTGCCCGGTCCGCAAGGATGTCCGTCAATTCGGAAACCCCGTACGCACCAAACTGGATGCGGTCACAGTTGATGAGCCGGCTGCGGATACGGTCGTCCATCCGGTAGAACACATCCTCCTCACGGTTCGCGATCATGATGATCGCCACGTGTTCAAGCGAATACATATCATACAGCACGCGGTTATCTTCGATCTGGTCGACCTCATCAAGTATCAGGATGTAGGGACGTGAATCATACGATTTCAGTCGATCGAACAGCTCATCTGTCGGGGTGGACTGCCGGTGCACGTCCAGCGTCCGTCCAAGCCCGTCAAGCGCCTCATACAGAACGCTGAACCGGTTGTAGTTCTCCCAGCAGTTGATGTAGTGGTAGGTGATGTCCGCGGCCTCGGCCTCCAGCTGCTCCAGCGCATACTGGGAGATACAGGTCTTTCCAGCGCCTGGCGGACCGTACACGAGCATGTCCTGTGCCGGCTGTTCATGCATCAGCGGCTCCAGATTGCTGGCCAGTTCCTGTATTTGCGCATCCCTGTGCACCACTTCACGCGGGATGAACTCGTCCTGCAGCACACGCCGATCTGTGATCATAATGTTTACTCCACCTGCACCTGTATTACCACTTACCATTTATACCGCGTTCGCCGCCCCAGAACTATGGGGAGGAACCCCGGTCAGTGGGAGGAGGGAACGGGGCGGTGCCCTGCCCGTACCGGTTCGCTGTTTCGGCAGCTGTAGCAGAGCACGACGCCCAGTTTCTCTTTCCTGTCTACGTATTCGGACATGCGTAGGGTGACGGTTGAACCACAATCGTCGCAGTACATTGTAGATGAAGTGTTCCCACACGCTGCTTATATAGGGGGTCGTGTCTTTTCCAGTAGTTCCGGAAGTACCAGGAAATGCGTGAACGGTAGTGATTTCAGTCAAGGACGCTACGGAATCCAGGGAGTGTACTTAATGGTCTGTGGTAGATACCTCGCAGGAAAGTACCATGTTCCGTGAACCTTCCTTGAACCCAAACTATGAGGACTGTTCCGAAGTAACAACATGTGTTATCGTTTAAATGTTTTGGTACGATGTATATACCAACGATGGAGGTCAATCCTGTTAAGACGTATGTGCCGGAAGAGTTGACGGAGCGCCGTCTGTCTTACGGTGATGCAGTGGATCTGAAGCTGGGTATGGAGGACAGCGAGCTGGAGATGTATTACCGTACCGGGGGCAATATAGGGGAGAATAATGTTGAGGTGCTGGAGATCGGTGAGGCGTCCAGTTACTCCAATGTGAAGCTTCCGGACCGGGTGATTGAGAAGACGCCGCCTGAGGATAAGATGGTCCGGGAGATCAGCTATGGGATTCTCGGTGATGAACTTGGAACCGGTCCAGAACTTTTGTATGTACGGGAGAAAGATGGTGAGATCCGGTATGGGATGGAGTACCTGGCGGATGCCGGACAGTTCAAGGACATCAACTTCAACGGGTTTCGGGACTTCCTTGATTACGCCCAGGCCGTTGGACAGGCGTATGGATCACTGTACGCTGCAGATATCGTCCACGAAGACCTGATCGGGATGCGTCGAGGACCGCCCGAACTCCGGCATACCCCATACCTCCGGAACATCATGGTGTCCGGGGATGATGACGAGGCAACTATCATCGACTTTGAGGATGCGCACTTTGAAGGAGAGACGTCGCCCAAGTGCTCTGATGGCAACCACATCCTGGAGATGGAGCCGGAGAATACGGACGATGAATACGATGCACTCCGTGCCGGTCTCCTGTCCGAAGCATTGAACGGTGTGGACTACATCCATGAGAAAGCGGAGCGCCCGATCGTGAAACAGGACCTGCTCGGGTACGACCAGGAAACTGGACTGGACTATGTGGACTTTAACAAGCTCCAACAGCGTGACGTGTACAACGAAGACGTGGACGCACTCATCGTGAAGATGGAAGAACGGTTCGAGGAAGGATGGGCGAACGCCACAGAGGGATGTTCGCGTTCATTCTGCCGCAACCAGCAGCAGTCCACGATCGAACGGAACCATGGGCCACAGCGCAGACTCCGTGATGCTGCACGCGCCCGCCTCAAACAAGACATCGAACCAACAGTGGAACGATGGATCAACGAGTTACAGGCGTGAACTGGCCCACCTATTTCAATCTTCTTCCACAACCTCAACACAGGACCATGGACCGTGACGAGTATGAGGACTATCTCGTGGATACAGCGCGTCGAATTCTTCGACGCTCGAACGAGAATCCGACGGAATCTCGTGATGCGAAAGAACTGCTGCAGGATACGCCCGGATCCGATCCCAATGGACCGGATGATACGGTACAGCTGGAGAACGATAACCGGGACAGGCGCCGCACCGCCCACGAGCAGGTATCGGACGCGAAAAGCGCCGCGGACAGGGACGATACACTACGAAAGAGGAAAAAAGAGGCAGATTTTCTTGCCCGCCGTCACAACACCATGGACAATACCGACCTTGAACGGTTCCTGTCCGGTACATCAGAGTTCCATGAACACCTTCGGGATGCGGACGATCTCGAGTTCTCTGACTGGGAGAACCGCATACTCATCACCGGTTCCAGCAGATCGGTAGAGGAACTTGCTGATGAACTGGATCGTGATGTTGGCACTGTAAGGCTCCAGATGAAGCTACTGGGGCTGGACCGGTAGCCGAGAATATCGCTAGATGGATTTATCGCGATAGGCATCATGTGTGAGGAAATGCAGGTTGACATCGCTGTCTGGTTCATCCACGATATACACTGGTACGGTTTCATCGTCTAAGCTACCGAGTGATAGAAGAGTCCGGTCATCTACGCGATACATATTTTCTCCAGCCTGGTTCTTGAATAGGTCTGTAAGAAACTGTTCTGGAAGTGTGTGTGGACGCCGCAAGTGAAAGGTGGTGGGGGCAGTTGCCTCGTTTGGATCCCAGTTGGGAGAATGGTACTTACGGAACCCCAGATGCCCCATGTCAGCAGATAGTTCGGTATCATACTGGACAGTGATCTCCTTCAGTGACTGATAGGAGGGAATATTATCCGATCGAGTACGGAGTTCTGGCGTATTACTGCGTGTATATAAATTGGAACGAAGCAATTCACGCCACGCATCTAGCGTTTCCGGATACTCGTCTTCATAGGCCATGCTGAAACAACTGTTCGTCATCATTAAAAACCTCGACCGACCAAAAGATTTATATACTACTACTGTTATGTAGTAACATATGTGGGGGGTTGGGGAAGTACACGAAAAGCTGGGTAGTGATGAGGCCCGTAAACAACTGGTAAAACGGTATGGGGAGGAAACGCCCAGTACTGAAGATGTAGATGCAGATATTGTCTATGAACCGCGGGCGAATTCAGGCCGATATATGGTGTATTGTCCGTCTGGAGACGTAACAGAGAATGAAGGCGTAGACCAACTCACTACGTATGCCGAGAATATTCTTACAGATGCTGATGTCGCTTCTGTAGATCGTATTCGGTACGACTGGCAGAATGAACAGGCGGTTATGGAGACAGAGAGTGGTGAAGAGTATATGGAGATCATAGCGCAGGGTGAGGGCCGTCAATACGTGATAGGAACTGTGGACGGTATAGATGTACTGCTGTATCGGGATCAAGAATCCGGGGAGAACGCGGCATACACTGAACATGGCAGAATAGATGGATGGAATCAGCTGTACGCCCGATTGGACGCTATGGAACAGCTTGGTGCTGCTTGTGACGCTGCTGAAGATCGTGCCACGGCAGCGGAACAGGGGAAGTACACGTTTAAAGAAGGTGTGGGATTTCTCCAGGACATAGCCGAATTGAATGTGGATCGTGAAGATGTCACGCGGAAGGTACAGGAGGATATCATTGATACTGCATTGAATGATTTGAACGCTATCCAGAAATCAAATGGTGATCGACAGCCGGTCCACAGTTTCCGAGATTTTGTGGATCAGGCAAATGTAGCGAAGTTCCTGGATGGGTATGGACTCCCTGATGTAGCACAGATATCCTGTGGTGGCGAGTACAGAGCATGGCTTGTGGACGGAAACGACGTGGATAAGCTTGGAGACAATACGGTCTACGGTCTCGCAGTTGTTGACAAAAGCAGCGGTAACACAGGCCAATCGAACAGAAAGGACAGGATAAATACGCATGAGGATATCCTCACAGTTCTCAACAACGGCCGGTAGCCGCTGTGCAGTATCGGTATCGTATCAAAATAAGCAGATATACACAGTTAAGAAAGCGTGATGAAATCACGTATCATATTTTAACTGTTGGCCGCACATGCTGTACCAATGTCGTTTTTAGAGGATGATTCCAGAACTGAACAGGAGGATACTGGCACGGTCACGTTCAGGATCGATCCGCACGTGCATTCTGAAGGGTCGTATGATGCGCATGATCCGGTTGAGTTGTTGTTGGAGCAGGCGGCGGACATCGGGCTGGACGGGATCGTTATCACGGACCATGACACGATCCATGAATCGCTCAAGGCTGCGGAGCTGGCGTCGGAGTACGGGTTGATCGGTATTCCAGGGGTGGAGGTGTCCACGCGGCATGGCCATGTCCTTGCAGTCGGTGTGGAAGAGATGCCGACCGTGGGCGCGCCGCTCGGTGATACGGTGAAGGAGATCCGGGAGTTAGGGGGGGTGGCTATCATCGCCCATCCCTTCCAGTTTACGCGTCATGGCGCTCGCAAAAAACATATCACGGACGGGGATGCCATCGAAGTGTACAATGCTTGGCTGTTCACCGGATACCGCAACAAGCGGGCGATGACGTTTGCACGAAACCACGGATATCCGGAGATCGGGTCAAGCGATGCACACTCCGTGCCGCTGGTGGGCCGTGCATATACTGAGATAAAGATCGATCCGACAGCGGTGGATGTCGACAAGATCTCTCCGGAAACGATCGATAAAGATATCGTCCTGCAGGCTATCCGTGATGGTTCAACTGATATACACGGCAAACGTAAACCGGTTCATACCAGCGTGATCGACTATTCGAAAGGAGCCGGCCGGAAGACGGGATACCTGACAAAGGCGTACACGACAAAGATCGTGCGTTACACGGTGTCGTTGCTGTCATCGATCGTTGGACGATAGGTTTCAGGAGTTGAGGATCTCGTTGACCGTTCGGATCTGCAGCATGTTGGTCGTCCCGGTTACGGCTGTCGGTACGCCTGCTGTCAGTACCAGAGTATCATCAGCTTCCGCCAGTCCGTTCTCAGACAGGTACGCTACCGAGTCATGGATCATGTCGTCCGCGTATTCCGGGAACTCCATGAGATACGCCTTCACTCCCCATACCAGGTTAAGCTGGCGTTTAATCGTTTCAGAATCCGTGAACGCCACGATCTCCGTACTGGGCCGGTACCGGGCAAGGTTACGTGCCGTGTAGCCGGATGTGGTGTGCGCCACAAGGTACCGTGCATCGATATCCTTTGATGCCTGCCACGCCGACTTCGAGATCACGTCCGCGGTATCCCTGCTTGGAGTCCGCACCGTATGATGCACGTGATCGGCGACATGCTCCTCTGCCCGTTCGATGACACGTGCCATGACCTCAACCGCCTTCACCGGATACTCACCGATCGCTGTCTCCTCGGACAGCATCACCGCGTCGGTACCATCCATGACCGCGTTCGATACATCCGATACTTCGGCCCGGGTCGCCCGCGGATGATCCGTCATCGACGACATCATCTGTGTGGCGGTGATCACCGGTTTACCGGCGTTGTTACACTTCTGGATGATCTGCTTCTGCAGTATCGGCACCTCTTCAGCCGGTAACTCCACACCCAGGTCACCCCGTGCGATCATAACACCGTCAGATACGTCGATGATCTCATCAATGTTATCCACGGCCGTGATATGCTCGATCTTTGCAATCACCGCCATATCAGAGCCCTCCGATTCAAGTATGTTACGAACCGCTTCCACATCCTCCGGCCGCTTCACGAACGATACTGCAACCAGGTCAAACCCGGCCTGCGCTCCGAACCGGAGATCTTCCCGGTCCTTCTCCGTCAACCCTTCCGGTCCCACGTCGCGTTCCGGGATGCTCAGGGACTGGTGGGAGATCACCTCACCGCCATACAGCACGGTACACACGATCCGGTCATCCTGTATTTCTTCGACCAGCAGCTCCACATCACCGTCACCAACGATGATGTGGTCACCGGTCTCCGCATCATCAATAAACGCAGTGTAGTCCGTTGAAAGCCGGTCTGCAGTACCAGTCACAGTATCAGTAACAATCTCGAGGGTACTGTCTACCTCCAGAATGGTTCCCTCCTCCACGTCCCGTAACCGGATGTCCGGTCCCTGCGTGTCCATCATCACGGCAACGCTATCAGAACATCCATGTACCGTGTTCAGCACGTCACCGTGTTCTTCACGGGTGCCGTGAGAAAAGTTCTGCCGGACCACGTCCACGCCACTGTCGATCAGGGATTCGAGTGTGTCCGTCGATCCTGATGCAGGTCCGATGGTGGCCACGATCTTGGTCTTTCGCATACCTGTCTACAACCCAGCATAATCCCTTGTATGGGGACAGTTAAATCCTCTTCGGATCAGGCGGTTCGGCAGAAATCGAACGTCACGTGTCCATGAGCACCGATTACGGTGGACGAACGATTCTTAAAGTTCCTGAAACACGTACAGGTATGCCATATAAGATCGGGCTTGTGGGAAAGCCGTCTGTCGGGAAGTCCACGTTCTTCAACGCAGCCACGATGGACGAGATCGATGAGGCGGACTACCCGTTCACCACGATCGACCCGAATGTTGGGGAGGCCTATGTCCGCGTGGAGTGTGCGGCACCGGATTTTGATGAGGAATGTGATCCGCGGGTCGGATTCTGCATAGACGGGATGCGGTACGTGCCGGTCCAGCTCGTGGATGTGGCTGGGCTGATACCCGGCGCGCACGAAGGCAAAGGTCTGGGGAACCAGTTCCTCACGGATCTGAACGAGGCGGACGTGCTCATCCATATCGTGGACTTCTCGGGTACGACCGACATCGAGGGCGAGCCGACCGATGGCCATGATCCGCGGGAGGACATCGATTTCCTGGGGCACGAGCTGGATATGTGGTACCTGGAGATACTGGGGAAAGGGATCGAACGGTTCCAGAACAAGCGGCGGCAGCATGAGGTCAGGATCGAGGAGGAGCTGGCCGAGCAGATGAGTGCGTTCCAGACCAACAAGAACGAGATCAAGAGCACGATCCTGTCACTGGGGATCGGACTGGAGCCGGATGACTGGAGTGAAGAGGACCGCCTGGAACTGGCTCGCACCATCCGAAAAGCAACCAAGCCCATGATCATCGCCGCCAACAAGATGGATACGGAACTGGCGCAGGAACACTATGAGACGGTCATGAACGACCCTGACTACGAGCACCTGTCCATCGTCCCGTGCAGCGCTCACGCCGAGAAAGCATTGAAACGGGCTGCGGAGCAGGGGGTGGTAGAGTATGCGCCAGGCGAACCCGATTTCGAGATCACGGGGGATATTTCAGCGGGACAGGAAGACGGCCTTGAACAGATCCGTGCTTTCATGGACGCGTACAGTGGGACAGGCGTTCAGCGTGCATTGGAAACAGCACTGTTCGACAAACTGGGTGTGATCGCTGTCTTCCCGGGCGGTGCCGAAGGACTGGGGGACAAGCACGGTAACATTTTGCCCGACTGTTTCCTGCTCCCGGGCCAGGCTACAGCCGAGGACTTTGCGTACCATATCCATACCGATATCGGTGAAGGATTTTTGCACGCTATCGATGTCCGCGAGCAACGACAGATCGGTGCGGATCATGAACTGGCACACCGTGATGTTGTTGAGATCGTGTCCTCAAACTGAATACGTGGCGGTTAATCCTGCCGGTACTTCTTGTATAGACGTTCGCCGAGCAATGCTGCACCAACGGATGCGATAACCGTTCCTGCAGATTTCACGTATGGATCAGAAAGTAGGGTTTTCGTCTCTTCCCAGTACTGTTCCGCGGCTTCCCTGTCGGCGTCGGTCATGTTGACAAGCATATCTGCCTTGAGCCTACCGTTTTCCACGGGAACGGATTGTTCATCGACCGGGGGTTCAGTTACATGGACCTCTTTTTCCATGGATGGTAACTGCGTGGGATGCGGTCCGAACAGTTCCAGTGTCTGGTCGTACGCCTCCTCCTGTAACTCCTCGAATTCCCTGTAACGCGTTTTCAGCGTATCGATGCTGTTACGAAGCTGTTCCTGTTCGTCAACACTGCCAGGCATATGTTCGTACTCCCAGTCAAGATCCGGGTGTTGCATATTGGAAAGTTTCTTTTCCATATCAAGGAGCGAAAGGAAACTTTCGTACGCTGACTCCTGCACATCCGGAAGAACGTCGTACAGGGTAACTATCTCATCTGCGATCTCTTCTACTTCCGCTTCAGCACCATCCACAGAATCAAAATACTCGTAGTTGTCAAGCTGGTCCCGGTACGCCTTGACCTGCGTCCCCCACACCCCGATCCTGTCACGATGATACTCGTGAAACGCATCAACATCCATACTATGTAAACAACATTGTAAAAACGGTTTAAAACAGTGTCCCTTCAAGGGAAAATAAGAAAACATATGTTAAATAAACGGTTTTTGAACGGAGGAAGTCATTCATCTTTCAGGTACTCGCGGAGTACGGTGGCTCCGATGCCGAAAAACCCTGCTGCGCCGAGTTTCGTGTTCACATCCATCTGCCTGAGTCTGTCAAGGTAGGAGCCGGTCGTGGCAGTTTCCAGATGCTGGTTGATCGACGTATCAAACTCGTTGTCTGCTCGTTCAGCAAGCTCGGTCTGCCGATCCTCAAGTGCAGCGTACTGATCATCCAGGTTTTCGATCCGGCTGTACGCTCGTTCCTGGAGCCCGGTGCTTCCTGGAAGTTCAGGGATGTTAGACAGTTCATCTTCCAGCAACAGCTCAAGTCCGGATTTAAGATGGTATACGTCCTCGTTCAGACCTGAGGCCTCACTGTACTGTTCTGCGAGCCGTGGTGCCCGATCCGTTATCTCCTGCTGCACCGTTTCCGCATCGTATGTACCGGAAACATTTTCGGACATCCATGACTCCATAGCGGCGATTTCATGCTCCCATTCATCAAGAGCGTCACTGTACGACCGAACAATGTCTCGATACTCCCCCATTGCACTACATTATTGTATCCAGAATTTTTAAACAGTAGTTCCCACGGCTTAATAAACGTTCAATGCATGGGGGTATGTGCGTGGGGGTACACTGTTCTAGCAGTGCGCCGGGAGCGGTTGCTTGATCGAGGTTGATCATTCAACCTCGTGAAGTCGGCCTGTCTCTGTGGAGATGGGCAGTCGACATGGAGTCGAGTTATTCGACTTCATGGAGGCCGATCTCTTCAACCAGTTCCTTGTACCGGTTTCGGATGGTGACCTCTGTAACACCGACCGTGTCCGCTACTTCTCTCTGCGTCCGCTTTTCTCCTTCAAGAACGGCTGCGATGTACAGTGATGCTGCGGCAACACCGGTCGGGCCTTTACCGGACAGCAGGTCCTGTTCCTTGGCCTGTTCGATGATGCGGCGTGCACGTGCCTGGACTTCTCCGGATAGTCCCAGGTCGCCAGCGAACCGTGGGATGTAGTCCTGTGGCTTGGCAGGCCGGATCTTAAGGTCCAGTTCGCGTGCCACGTACCGATATGCCCGTCCGATCTCGCGTTTTTCGATGCCGGAGGCATCGGAGATCTCGTCGAGTGTTCGTGGTGTCCCCTGTTTCCGTGCCACCGTGTAGATGAGAGCGGTGATGACGGATTCCATGCTGCGTCCCCGTACCAGTCCCTTGTCCACTGCTTTCTCGTACAGCCGGGCGACCTCTTCATGGACGCTGCGCGGCAGGTTGAGCTGGGACACAAGCCGGTTCAGTTCTGACAGGGCGAATCCAAGGTTCCGGTCCTTGCTCTTGGTGAGGCGGTTGTGCCATTTGCGGATGCGGTAGTACTGCGCCCGCTTGTTCCCGGCTACCTTGTACAGTTCGCCGGAGCCTTTCCCGATCTTGGTCGACAGGCCCATATCGTGCTTCGTATAGGTTATCGGGGAGCCGGCACGCGCTTTCTTCTCACGTTGCTCCGCGTTGAATGCCCGCCATTCTGGGGAGTCGTCGATCATGTTTTCGTCAAGAACGATACCACATTTTTTGCAGATAAGTTCTCCTTTCCCCTCCTTCGAAAAGTCTGTTGAGCCGCAATCAGGACAGGTCATGACGTTTTTGTCCTGTTCGTCTGTTTCAGAAGAATCTGTTGTAACATCTGTGCCCTGTTCCGCATTTTTCTGCGTAATAGCTAAAACCCCGTTATAGGGAGCCGATTTCCCCTTGTTACGGCCGGGACTCCCTTGTTATCACCGGCCGTTAGGTAAACCTGTAGTCCGACCTTTTTATATTTCACATACATTTCCGGGGTGATAAACGTAACGAGACGTGGTGGAGACGTGGCCGAATTCAGTCCTCATCGGAACTGGAACTTGCTCCCTCGATCATGCCCAGTTCTTTCACGAACTCGTTGTACCGGTTCCGGATAGTGACCTCGGTCACGCCCACGGTCTCTGCGACCTCTTTCTGTGAGATCTTTTCGCCCTCCAGGGCTGCTGAAAGGTACAATGCAGCTGCCGCGATACCGGTCGGACCTTTTCCGGATAGCAGGTCTTCTTCACGGGCATCCTGGATGATGCGGCGTGCACGTGCCTGAGTCTCACCGGAGACACGGAGCTCCCCTGCGAACTTTGGCAGGTAGTGTTCTGGTCGGGAGGGGAGGATGCGCAGATCCAGTTCACGTGCCACGTACCGGTACGCTTTCCCGATCTCCCGTTTCTCGCTACCGGATGCGTCCGCGATCTCGTCGAGGGTCCGTGGTGTCCCCTGGTTCCGGGACACGATGTAGATCAGGGCAGCGATGATGTGTTCGATACGGCGTCCCTTGACAAGTCCCTTATCAACTGACTTCTCGTAGAGCCGGGCGACCTCTTCGTGCACGGCGTTCGGTAGTCCGAGAGAAGATACAAGCCGCTTCAGTTCTGACAGGGCGAATCCAAGGTTCCGGTCCTTGCTCTGGGTGGACCGCTTATGCCATTTCCGCAGCCGGTAGTACTGGCCACGTTTCTTGTTCGATACCTTGTAGAGTTCACTGGACCCGCTCCCGATCTGGGTTGAGATACCCATGTCCTGCTTCGTGTAGGTGATCGGTGCACCTGCACGCGCCTTTTTATCCCGTTCCTCGGCAGAGAATGCCCGCCATTCCTGTGACTCGTCGATCATGCTTTCCTCGATGACCAGTCCACAGGTGTTGCAAACCAGTTCGCCGCGACCCTCGTTCGAGGAGAAATCGGTTGAATCACATTCCGGGCAGGCGAATCGTTCCTGCGGTTCAGAAGAATCCTGGGACTCCGTCTGTTCGGGCGCTTCGTCGCCCGCTGGTTCCTGGTCGTCAGGGACAACCGTTGCGGTATCGTCGGACATCAGCGAGTCACCTCCTGTGTATATAAAGAGTAGGTTCGGGCCGTAGCGGAATTCCAGGACGTGATACACCCTGTTCCGCTATTTAAATCTATTCCCCAAACTTTTTTATAATCGTGTCGTTTTTCACGGTGAGGTTGGGCTGGTATCGTGTCTTGGTTGCGGCTCATCTTAATCACGGGTGAGGTAGTCGGTTTCATCGTCTTCTGTAAGCGGTTGGAATGATCGGTAGTGGTGTCCTGTTGAAATGAATGTTTCCGGTGTTGAGATTGCAATGATGTCGATCTGTGTTGCATCGCTGAGTTGATTGTACAGTGTCTGCGGGATAATGGGTGTCGCAACGAGTGTGGTTGCATCCTGGTCCTGGAGTTGCTGGAGTGCCGTGTGCACTTCCGTGATCGTTTCGATACCATCATCGACGAGGACAACTGTCTTCCCATGCATGTCGGGGAGTTCGCCGTATGTTTGCTGTCGTGTTTCAGCATTATCCTGTTCTACCGCAATACCGTCCTCGACGTATCGCGTATCGATGGATAGTTCGGAGATAAGTTCCTCATCGAGCCAGTACGTACCGGTGCTGGTGACGCCCCCGATCATCAGTTCTGGATTGAATGGGGCATCGATGGATTCCACGACAAGACAGTGCAGATCGGCGTCAAACCGATCGGCGACCTGTCTGCCGACCACTACGCCGCCACCAGGAAACGCTACCACGGCATCAACAGTATCGTGGGAGCGTTGGATACGGTCAGCAAGCTTATCTCCTGCATCCGTCCTGTCCTCAAACTTCAGGTCCATCTTACACTCTTTTCCAGCGATCCCTGATAAATAACCAATATTTACTGATGCGGTGTCGGTGATGGAACTAATACGATTCGCCCACATTGTTTTCGTTATCATTATGTAGTAACAAAAATATATAAAGGGGGGTGGTGGTTATGGCGCAGGTGTGGTTTGTGGTAGCTGTTCCGGGTGCGGCCGGAGCGTGAAACGTCAGCGCATTTATGAGTATGTGGTGGGCGGCGGTGGTTACGTGATAGATCATGGGAGCACTTACTCGCATTGGACGGACACTCTCCCGCTACGGGAGGAATCTGAAGCTGCTTATCCGCGTGGCTGTTACACTGGTTACCGTGATTCAGATGATCAGGACGTTACGGAAGCAATGGCGAGAGGGTTCCGGACAGCAAAAACGAAGATAAAGAAAAAAAAAGAAGGCCCGGGGTAGGCCCGGACCGTCGGATGGGTACAACACCACTTTACGTACAGAAGTGGGTTGTTGCGTAAACCTGTCCGGATGATGTGATCTCGATCCCCACGCCGGCAGTGTTGTACGCAGATCGAAGGATGGCCCGTCGATGGCCGTCCGAGTTCATCCACTGTCGCGTCAATCCGTCGGCCAGGCTTTTTGCGTCATCGTAGTAGACGCTTCCGCCACTTCCGGTTCGAACGGAACGTTCAAACCAGGTTCGTGCAAGGTTCTCCCCGCCACGCATACAGCTGACGCCGTACCGGTTGAAGAGGTCACGGAATCCTTCGCCGCTCGGTGATGTGTGGGCGAAGTAGTTCCGTTGTGCCATGTCCTGACTCTTTGTGCGGGCAGTCGTCTGAAGCCCATCGGAATGGCTCAACGTGCCGAGGCCGCGCTGCTGTCGTTCCTGGTTCAGGTTCTCCAGAACGTACTGTTCAGCTTGCTCTTCAAGACTTCCTGAGGGTGTTGTCACTGGTTCTGTGCTTCCGATACTGTCTCCACCCGTATCACTGTCGCTTCCAGAATCCTCGTGTACTGTGTCACTACCGCTGCTGTCGCCACTGGAGTCGTCCGAACTGCTGTCGGACCCGCTGTCTAGAGGCGATGAGGAATCTCCCCATACCCATGACGTGGAACTGTCTGATCCACTGGAATCGCTGCCTGATCCGCTGTCAAGGGGTGATGCGGAGTCTCCCCATACCCATGACGTTGAACGGTCTGTGCTGTCGTCACTGGCGTCGCTGGAATCGTCCGGGTTACTGTCGCCCGGTGCAGAGGAGGATCCTCCCCATACCCACGACGTACTGTCATCATTGACGACCTGATCTGACTGGCTGATGTCCGTTGTTTCTCTGTCCCCTGTACGGTCGTCCGCAGCGCTGTCTGAGCCTGAATCTGGTCCGAACTTGGCATCAAATGTCTCCTGCATGTCGTTCTTCATGTCATCAGGACTCCAGGCAGCAGCTGCTGTTGTGGTGAATAAAACCAAGAAAATCGAAACAAGTAGTGCTCCCTTCCAAACCCGTTTGTCGAATGACATAGGTTGGTTCCATCTAACCACCAAACCTTTATATGTACTACGATACATACTTTGTGAAACATATTCTATCGGACATATTTACCGGAGGTGGTTCCCAACACCGGAAAATATGGTATCATTAGCGGATTCTGTTTGGCAGGGGTATAACAGGGATGGATCGAAACGTGGAAAATATCGATGGAGAACAGGTCTGTAAGGACTATCGGCAAGTGAAAAACCGTTGAATCTGTCGCTGGTTTAAAAGCATACTCCAGAAAGAGGTCCAGCATGCATACGTGGCGAACCATCCCGGCTAACAGACTGATCACCGGGACCATACTCCTGGCGTTGATCGTGGGCCTGGCTGTTCCCGCAATGGGACAGGTGGTTCAGGATCGGGAACACGACATCCATCAGTCAGGATCTGACGCATCAAGTATATCAGTGACCAGCACGGACGAAGCCGTGCACGCTGATCGTCAGGTCACCAGCGGTCCGGGCGATACTACACATGATAATACAGGGGAAGCAGCACACAATTCCGAACAGGATGCTGAGCTTACCACACTGGTATCCCAGCTTATATCTATCCTGGAAGGAGACGGAGACAGCAATCACGGGTCATCTCACGAAACATCCTCTGATAGTTCGAACAGTGCTGTTGTGAATAACCCGGATAATAGCGGGGATCACGTTGTTCACGACCACAGCCACGACCAGATCCATGGCAGTCACGAGGACAACCCGGCCAATGATCCTGGACACAACTCTAGTCACGATCCTCAACAGACCCATAATACCCATAACTCCCACAACCCGCATGCGGGCGCCGGGTTTCTGATCCCGCCCGTCCCTCCAGCATATGAAGCCGAAGGTATCGATCATCCGATCATGTACGATGACCGGGGAAGACACCAGGATCCGCGGTTCCATGACCGACCCGACCTGTATGCACCGCCGGAGTCTCCAACCGAACGACGCAGCATCCTCGGCGGATTGATCCGGTTAGAACATCCGCACGACGGGGACCGGTACCGGGAAGACTGTCCACGTCACCGACACACGCATGGACCGGGATGGCATCACGGAGACTGGCATAACGTCCGCCACATACATATGCACGGCCACTGCTGAATCAACCCTCCGTACAACGCAGCATGATTGCGTTCAAACCGTTTTGGGGGCGGTGAAAGTGATTTCTATTCTACCGTTCCATGCACACTATACTGACCATACCTCAGGAGAATGTACTCTTGTCAGAACCGCTGACCGTGGGGGAGTATCCAGTACATTTCGGACGTGAAACTTCTTGTTACCCCCGATTTTTGTAGTAAGAGAGCGGCTTTTTAAAAGAATAGGTGGATGGGCCACATACACCTATGAAACGAAACAAATCACTTGCGGTCCTTGCCGTTCTACTGATCGTTGCCGGACTTTCACTCCCGGCAGCATCTTCAGATATGTTCGGTGACGACTGGAAGCAACATACTGCTCAAGCGAGCCAGCTCGCAAACTCAAACATTGCACAGGACACTAATCTAAACTCTGGAAGTGGAGATGTCTTTGCCAACCAGGAGGCTAACTCCAACATCCAGCAGGACGCGAACATCTTCGCCAAGGATAAGAAGGTGAAGGACAAGCC
>JALDAF010000008.1 GCA_022729315.1 Candidatus Nanohalalkaliarchaeum halalkaliphilum
ACAGCAGGTTTAGCTGATTGATCAACTGCATATTGAAGACTTGAACTCATTTCACGGTCCGCTCAATCGGTGATACGACACAGAGTACGGACGTGATGACAAGTATCGTTCCCATGATCATTGCAAAGAACGGTTGAACCTGGTTTGCCAGTACCGGTGAGACCCCGAGCCATTCTACTGACTTCGCTGTGGCGAACAGCATTCCGGTAAGCATTGCCAGGCTGTACGCGATCCAGAACTCGGAGATATCGGATTCGTGGCGGAAGTTGTGAATCCCCCAGCGAAACGCCATCAGAAAGAAGATCGCTCCCGCCAGATCGATGATGCCGATGACCGCCAGATCCTAAATTAGGATTTTTATAAACCGGGACGGTTGTAGATCATGTCAGACCCAGCGGATCTCCCGGCAATGCGTCCCTTTCATGAGGCCCGGCCAGGTTCATGTCAGGGCCGCGGGCCACGATCCGTTTCGGGTTGAGGGATGGATGGGTGCGGTAGTAGTGCTCCTTGATGTGTGCCATGTTCACCGTGTCCGCCACGCCCTGTAACTGGTACACGTCCTTCAGGAATCCGTGGAGGTTCGGGTAGTCACTGATCTGCTTCACGTTACACTTGAAATGGGTGTGATACACCGGGTCGAACCTGAGCAGTGTCTGGAACAGCCGGATATCTGCGATGGTCAGCTGGTTCCCGACCAGAAACCGTTGCTCCGCCAACCGCTCATTGTACCGGTTCAGCGCAGTGAACAGGTCGTCGATCGCCCGGTCGTACGCGTCCTGGCTTCCGGCAAACCCTGCCCGGTACACGCCGTTGTTGATCGTGTCGTACAGGTCCTGCATCCTGGCATCGATATCGTCCCGTATCTGCTCCGGGTACAGGTCACGGGCCGTGTCGAACGCCGTGTTGAACATGCGGAGGATATCCAGTGATTCGTTGTTCACCGCTGTGTTCTCCTCTTTATCCCACAGCAGGGGAACGGTGACGCGGCCGGTGTAGTCTGGATCGGCGTGGACGTACGCCTCGTACAGGTAGTCGAACCCGTTCACCGTGTCCGGGGTGCAATCAGTTTTCTCCGGGGTGAACTGCCAGCCGTTCTCCGCGCGGAACGGATCGACCACGTCAACCGTGATCCCGTCCAGTCCCAGCAGTTTCGCCGTGATCAGTGTGCCGTGCGCCCAGGGGCAGGCACGGGACATGTAGAGATGGTACCGTTCCGGTTCCGGCGGGAACACCCCGTCCTCCGTGATCCGGTGCCGGATAACGGATTCCTCCCGCTGGAAATCCCCGTCATCACTGGTTTCAGAAACATTGTGCTGCCATTCGCCATCTACAAGCATGTTCCGCGCCATGCATTATACTCTCCCGTTCAGATTGATAAAAACAGGAAGTATTCAAACAGTTCCGGTTACCGGTATGGGAAGTAGCATATCTGCATCTGGAACGTGCTACTTCATCGCCTCCTCCAGTGGCGGAACGACCTGTTTTTTCCGGGACATGACCCCGGGAAGCGATGCCTGCTCGTCTTCCACGGTCGTGTCCAGTGCCTGTTCGAACACGTTCTGCCGGTCGCCGACGAAGAATGCTTCCGTGTCCTCCTCCAGCAGATCCGTGACCAGTAAGGTGAGGAAGATGTAGTCGCGTTCCTCCCGGATTTCGTGCATCGCATCCAGCACGGCATGTCGCTGTTCAAGGACCTGTTCCGGTGTAACGGTCTCGACCTGGCCGATGCCGACCGTTCCACCATCCATCTCGAACTCCTTGAAATCCCCGGTCACCATCTCACGCGGTGTTTTCTCTCCAAGCTTGCTCTTCTGCTGGAGCAGTTCCCTGCCGTACTTCTCAACGTCCACCCCGGTGATACCTGCCAGTTCCTGTGCGATATTTCGGTCCTCGTCGGTTGTGGTCGGTGAGCGGAGGACAACTGTATCCGAGAGGAGGCCGCTCAGCATGAGTCCGGCAACGTGTTCCGGGATGTCCACACCGTGTTCACGGTACAGTTTGGTGACGAGTGTGGATGTTGAGCCGATAGGTTCGATCCGGCAGTGTATTGGGGTACCGGTCTCCACGTCGCCGACGCGGTGATGGTCGATGATCTCCACGACCTCAGCGTTCCGCATCCCCGGTGCTGTCTGGCTGTACTCATTGTGGTCCACGAGGATGATCTGTTTACCGGTTACATCCTCCAGCAGGTCTGGATCATCCACCTCGAACCGGTCGAGAACGAACCGTGTTTCCGGGTTGATCTCTCCGCATCGCGCCGGCAACACGTTCTCTCCCTGTTCCTGTTTGAGGTGTGCGTATGCGATCGATGAACAGATCGCGTCTGTATCCGGCTGCTGGTGTCCAACAACGTACCGCGTCTCTTGTGTCATGATGTATCAGCGGTGTTACGTTCTGCGGATAAGTAATAAATGTGTTCCGGCTTCGGCCCAGGCATGTTACAGGTGGTACCCTAATACGGTCGCGGTGAGGACGAGGGCTGAGAGGAATGCGTACAGGTGGATGCGTACCGCCTTGAACATGTCTTTCCGGTGGGCGTCCTCGTCGTCCACGTGTTGCAGATCGTTTCCAGCCTCACTCATGTCGTATACGCCGCGGAGCCCGAACCCTGAGCAGAACCGGAGATACCCCTGGTAGGCGCCTTCAAACCCAACGAACAGGGACAAAAACAGGGTGGTCGCCATGATCCAGGAGGTGATCGGAAGTTCGAACGAAAGGATAAGGATCGCCAGGATAAACCCGACCATGCCGATAAGGTACCGTTTCCGCATCTCGGCCACGCCGATATTACAGACACCTGGCTCGTACTCCATACTCTCCCTATTCTCACACCGGTTCAAAAACGTTTAGTTTTACGCGGGTCAGCACTACGGGTCAGCACTAGCTCGTCCAACTGCGTCACCCACATGGATCACAACATGGATATTGGTGAACATGTATTATGTTTCCGCAGTCAGGGAAAAACATTTGAATGGATTCATCACATCTTGGTATATGGATGGGTATAAGGAGTATGTTCGGAACATCCTGTCCCGGTTGCGCGGGGTCGATGTGGACCGGGAACCGGTAAGCAGTGAGGCTGTTACGGAGATACTGGGGAATAGTGGCACCGTGAAGATACAGCGGTATCCGTACAGTCTGGTGCCGCCGACGACACATCCTGCGGACGGTGCAGAGGCCGCGGATAGATGGTCTTATCTGGAGGATACGTACGAACTCGACAGACCTGTTCCTCACCTTGAAACACGGTATACTGATCCACGGTCCTACGCGATCATCACCGGCTACCTTGATGATACCGGGTACAAGGGGCGGTGGCGGTTCCAGGTCGAGGAGGAAGCTGTCCACACGGTTCTTGAGAACGAGTAGCAGCCAGGTCAACCGGAGATATCGCTTATGATATTGTGTTCCCGGTAGGTGTGGCGGCGGAGCTGTCCTTTCGTGTTGAAATATTCGTCACACACGCGGCAGGAGAAGCTATCACTGCCGCCATCCGTGTCGGGATGGTCCCTGCGGATATGGCGCTGCCGTCTATGATCAGCGGTAAATACGGTTCCGCAGATGCTGCACTCGTACTGTTCTTTCCTTTGAGCGAATCGGTCCACCACTTTTTCACCACTCGGAAGGTTCACGGCTGGTGACGACGGTCAGTCCTGTTGGCCGTGTGCGACCTTGGCGTGTTCCTGCAACTCCTCCTCTGAATCAAACGGGAGGCCGCAGACATCACATACCTGTGAGCTATTTGCCATAGGTAACCGTGTAGTACCGCGGTAAATGCTTATAGAACATCCCGTACATTCGACAGCAGTTATCCGCCATAGTACCTTCATAAACGACGCGCATGGAAGTTCATCCACGCCACGGCAGTCACTGTATTATTCGACACCCATCCCTTCTTTTTCCCGTTTCAATCCCTTATAGTATCGGTCGATGATGGCGAATATTTCCTGTATCGGCCCGTTCTCCTCATCCGTCTCATCGTGTTCTGTGTTCTCGTGGTCGTGCGGATGCGGGGTGCGTGCCATGGCCACTCTGTCCAGTACTGTGCGGCCTTCCTATTTGTATGGACCGGTTATGTGACGTCCAGACAGTGGGGGAAACAGCGTACTGTTAAATACAGGCGAACGTAGAGAGTAGAATATGCAGCCCTGGGTCGAAGGCATAATACAGCTTGTAATGGATCCGGAACGGTTCTTCCGTGAGCAGCAGGAGGAGCGCGGGAAGCTGGAGCACGCGATACTGTTCCTTGTTCTCGCGGCGACCGTTCTCGGTGCGGTCCGGTACACGTTGATCCCTGCGTACCCGGCATCAGAGTACTGGTTTCGACCGGTCATGGCCAGCATCCTCATCGTTCCAGGGATGCTGTACATCGTCTTCATCAACAGCCTGTTTGCACAGGCCGTGCTTTCGTACGTGTTCCAGGATGATCAGGATGCGGCCAGCATACTGCTTTCAACCTATCCGCGGACCGTGGCCGTGTTCTGTTATGCGATGCTGATCCCGGTTCTCCTGTTGTGGATCCCACCGTTCCTGCCGTGGAAGTCGATCGCGCTTATCGCCGTGGCACTGATATCAATCCATACAACCCGGGTGGCGGTACTGGGGCTGTCCATTTACCACAACATCCCGGCACTGGCTGCAGGCCTTGAATCCTTTGCAGAGTTGCCGAAAAAGGATACGCGGATCGTGGTCGCGTTCATCATAGCTATCGCACTACTGTACACGGTCCAGCTGGCACTTATCGGCATCCCGGAAACATTGTTCGCATAACCGCTACAGCACCGATCCGGGTTCGGTCCAATCCATACCGAAGTCATCTGCCACCTGCCGGTACGTGAGTTCGCCATGTGCAGCGTTTAACCCCTTGAGAAACCCGTCATCCTCCTTTAACGTGTGACGCCAACCGTTTTCTGCTATCTTACGGATGTACGGCATTGTCGCATTCGTGATGGCGAAGGTCGCGGTCCGGGCGTACGCGCCGGGCATGTTGGTAACCGCGTAATGCGTCACACCCTGCTTCTGGTACACCGGATCGGAGTGTGACGTGGGTTCTGTGGTCTCCACACAGCCACCCTGATCAACCGCCACATCCACGATCACGGACCCGGTCCGCATCAGATCCAGGTGTTCTTCCGTAACAAGTGTCGGTGCTTTCCCACCGGGTACAAGCACTGCCCCTACCAGCACATCAGTGTTCTCCAGCTCCTCCTCCAGGTTATGCGTGTTTGAGATACGGGTGGACACGTTTGATGGAAGGAGCTCATCCAGTTCCTGCATCCGCTCCTGGTCAACCTCAAGCACGGTGACCTCTGCACCCATATCGGCTGCGACACGGGCCGCGTTCTCCCCCACGGTGCCCCCGCCCAGTACGAGCACGTGACCGGGCTCCACACCTGGAATCCCTGGGAGAAGCACGCCACTGCCCCGGTTATGTTTCGTTAAATAGTATGAGCCCATCAGCGGCGCCATCCTCCCTGCAACCTGGCTCATCGGCCGGAGCAACGGCAGACCACCATCCTTCTCCACTGTCTCATATGCGATCGCCACGATCCCCGAGTCCAGCACCTCCTCCGTCAGTGAACGGGATGCGGCGAGGTGGAAGTACGTGAACACGATCTTTCCATCCTCCAGATATCCGTATTCTGATTCCATCGGCTCCTTGATCTTCACGACCATGTCGGCGTCCCACGCTTCGTCCGCCGACACGATGTCGGCTCCCGCGTCCACGTACTCCTCGTCACCGATACCGGACCCCTGCCCTGCACCGGTTTCAACACTGACCGTGTGACCGTTATCCACAAGTGTTTGGACGCCGGACGGGATCATCCCGACCCTGTTCTCGTTATCCTTGATCTCCTTCGGAACGCCGATGTGCATACTGTATACGTATAGGAGGAACGAGTCTAATAAATTACGGGAGAGCTGTAGCCTAGAACACGTGACAGGAGTGTTTACCGTGACCAGAGTTTCCAGAGTTTCTTCGGAATGGCTTTGAGCTGCTGGATTGGAATCCGTTCACTGATGCGGACCGCGTACCCCATCATGAGGGAGAGTCCGGTCATCCTGAAGAAGAATTCGATGTGGTGGTGAAGCCCAACCAGCTGCGCGAAACGGTAAAATATCCATAGCATGGATCCGGCCACCGGGACGGCTAAGAGCCGTTGAAGCGCATCCGAAGGCGCCACTACCAAGTACGCGCTCCCCACAACAAGGCCCACGATGACCACTCCTGTAAGGCACAGGAATGTCCGTGTGAGGAACCGCCTCCCCCGCAGTCTCATTACAATCTGTAAAAGTGAACGAGGTATTTAAATACTTATGTGTGGATCGGCACCAGTACCAGCTGTTTTTGGTGTAAACAACCGTTTTTTACTTAAAAACTGTTTACTCAGGGGGATTTTTTGCGATCCGTACCGGTCACATGTCTTTTTCCCAGTCACTGTACCGTTCAAGGGCGGTAGGACTGGTTTTCGGAGATATCGTATCGAATGCATGTTCGAAGTCCTCCTCCCGCAGCTGCCGGGTCTTCAACCGGTAGTTTTTCATCCGTTCGATGGACTGCTCTGACAGTTCCTCCAGCTGCTGGTTTTCCTCATCCACCATGTGCCTGATGGCTTCCAGACAGATATTCTTCACTTCTCGACCGGAATAACCGTTTTCCACACAGGTTTCCGCCAGTTTGTCGATGTCCAGCGCCAGACCGACCCCTTCCTCAGTGGTGTTGAGCTGGATGATGCGCCTGGCGGTGTCGTAGTCCGGTAATGGGACGTATATCACCCGTTCCATCCGTGAAAGTATCGCCTGATCAATGTCCCAGGGCGCATTCGTCGCCGCCATGAACAGAAGATCCTCGTTTTCAGCATCGAACCCGGAGAGTTCCGTGAGGAGTGAAGACAGGACGCGGCGAGAGGTTTCATCTAAATCGCCTGCACGGGACATCGCCACGGCATCGAGTTCATCAAAGAACACGATGCTGGGTGCGCGTTCCCGTGCCGCTTCGAACAGTTCCGAGATGATCTTCTCGGATTCACCGTAGTATTTGGACAGCGCCTGTGACAGCTTGACGTTGAAGAACGTGAAATCGTGAGACCCCGCAACCGCGGATGCGAGCAGGGATTTACCGGTGCCCGGCGGACCATACATGAGGATCGAGTGCAGGCTCTCAACTGCCGGCGGCTTGTCCTTGATCGCTGCCAGGGCGAACGATGCTTTCAGCCGCTTCTTCGTATCCGACATCCCGGCAACATCGTCCCAGGACACGGTACTGTCCTGGATGAACCGCTCCACGTAACTGGAGAAATCCTCATCAACTGTTTCCTCAACTGTCTCTCCCGCTGACCGTGCAGGTTCCCGTTGTACACCGCCCTGCAAAAGTCTGTCACTCAGTTCATAGTATTCCTGTGCAAGATCCAGTTTCCGTTGCCTGATTTCGCCGCTACGGTGCTTGGACTGTTCCTCAAGAATCTTCCCACACTGCTCGTAATAACAGGCTGCGGTGGATACGTCACCGTCATCAAGCGCCTCCTCCGCTTTTTCTTCAGCTGCACTGAACAGCTGCCGTAGCTTCTTCGTGTACAACTGATCGCACCTCGCTCTTCTATAATGCTACTTCTCATATAAAAATAAAAAATGAGAGGACATGGAGGTGCAGTTCACGACGTTACGTATTTGGTTTAACCGTTTCTTGCTCCGCCTCTACGTCTACGTCTCGTCCACGCAGTGCGTGTTGAACTGCTTGCCGTTTGCCCATGTCCTCTTCAAGTTGTTTGATGTCTTCGGCCTGTCGAATGATCTCATCGACACGTTCGTTCGTGATCTGTTTCGGGGAGAGTTGACCGCTCAACAACGAGTTGAGCTGGTCCCACTTCTCCTCCCGGATCAGTTCACGGACATCGGTTTGCCGAAGCTTCTCAACCAGGTCATCTTTTTCCATTTCCTGGATCTGTGACAGGAGACCCTGTCTCTCGGCCATTTTCTCTTTTCGCTTGATCGCGATAAGGCCGTCAATAACGCGGAGCCCATCCATCAACTGCGTATGTTCATTGTGCAGTATCGCCCGTTCATCTTCGATTGACGCGATCTCTTGAGCCACTTCCTTCTTGAGAAGTTCGTCGTCTGTTTCAACGATCTTTTCGAACAACTGTTCTCGGTCTTTGCTGAGATCCTGATGGCGTTCACGCTTCAGCTTCACGTCCGTCCGGATACCGGCCTTCTCCTGTTCCAACCGGTCCAGTGTAAGCTCGTGAAGATCGAGCGTGTTGTCACCACCAAAGATCTGCTGTTCTAACTGTTTGATCAGGCTCATGCTTCCCCCCTGATAATACATAATCTAGCCCGGTATTTAAAGCTATTGAACGAATATGAATAATACTAGAAAAACGGGCGAAGAACGTTTATAGTCCGGGTTTGTGGAGGGCCGTGATCCGAACACGTCCCTGTCACAGTTGGACGCTGTCCTTCTCCTTCTTCTCGTCGCGTTCCTTGAGTGCGTGGCGGATCGCTTCCTTCTTCCCCATATCCTCCTCGAGCTGTCTGATGTCGTTCGCCTGGTTCATGATCTCATCGACCCGCTCGTTATCGATCTCCTTGGGTGAAAGCTGTCCACTGAGAAGCGAGTTAAGCTGATCCCATTTCTCCTCCCGGATCATCTCCCGGACATCCGCGCGGCGAAGCGTATCAACCAGGTCATCCCGCTCCATCTCCCGGATCTGTGAGATGAGTCCGGAACGCTCTGCCATCTTCTCCTTTCGCTTGATCGCGATAAGGCCGTCAACAACACGGAGCGAATCCATCAAACGGGTGTGTTCGTTATGCAGTATAGCCATCTCGTCCTCGATCGATGCGATCTCCTCAGCGAGCTCCTTCTGCAGGAGCGCATCATCAGTTTCGATGATCTGTTCAAACAGCTTCTCCCGCTTGTGGCTGAGATCGCTGTGCCGGTCACGCTTCAGCTTCACATCCGCGCGTATCGTTGCTTTCTCCTCGTTTAAGTCGTCAAGCGTGAGACTTTCGATATCGATCGTGTCCGTGTCCCCGCCTCCAAACAGTTTCTCCTCAAGATCCTGGATTATGCCCATGGCACATTCACAGAACACTAATTACCACACAGCGTATTTAAGGATAGGGGAGCACAGCCACAATCCTTCCCTATTGAAATACTTCCGCGCCCTCGTAGGACGGTGTCGATGTTACGTCAAGGCCGTACCTGTCCTCCAGCCGTTCCTCGCAGTCGCGCGGGGATCCCTCCTCCTTACACATGTAGACGATGTCCAGCGCCTCCTCAAGTTCGTGCACGTCCAACAGCGTACCGTCAACGTACGCCTCCGTCACACCGTCCAGGTAATCATCCCATATGCTCATGCGCTCACCTCTCACTCGTTCATGAACTGGTCGACAACGTCATCGATCTCATCTTCCTCCGAGTCCTCCTCGCTGTCCTCGCCCCGTTCACTGTCTCCGTCATCGCCATCCTCGCTGTCCGACGTCTCCTGCTCTGTTCTCGGGCGGTCTTCCCCGGATATCCCAGCGTTCTGTAGTTTCTTCCGTGCAGATACATTCCCAGTTTCCTGTTCTTCTTCATCCGTAGCCTGTTCAGTGGTATCGTCAGGCAGTGCTGTATCCATATCAGCGGCGGTAACCGCTCCGGAACCCTCCTCGTGCATGTCAGCATCTTGAACGTTCTCCGGTGCGGGCGGTTCCGTTTCTTCGGCCTGTATCTGTTCACCGGTGTCTGGCGTGGCTCCCTCATCTAACGCCTCCTCCAGTTCAACGACTTCATCCAGTTCCTCGTCATCCGGGTCCCGCCGATCCTGCCGGGGGACGACCTGACGTTGCTTCCACTGGTTCCAGAACCGTTTGATGGCGTCAAGACAGTTCTGCAGTTCATCGGATTCCTCCTCCATGAAGTAGATACGGCGCTCCTTTCTCAGACGGATGTCACGCGGTCGGTCAGGCTGTCGCCGGAGCTGGATATCGATATGCGGATAATACAGGTCCTGGACCGTCGTGGACACGTCCTCCACTTCTCCCCAGTGCACTTCACGAAGAACAGTGTCCTCCCCAAGTTCCGTGATGATCCGCTCCCAGTCCTCAACATCCTTCAGCTCGACAAGGATCTGGTTCTCCGATACGGTCACCCGGGCGAGCTGGAGGTCGAACGTCTCCTTCTCCACCAGTCCCATGCTCACCGTCTTATCCTTCCAGTCCATCGGTTGAGGTTTGGACCGCAACGCAATTAAACGTTACGTGTATCACCCCGCCATCATCCTGAAGGTTTATATACCGCCAGCCAGCATACTGGATGCGATGAACCGAAAACTGTTAATCATCGGCATATTCGCGCTTCTCGGCGCAGTACTTGTGGCTGGATGCGTGGAAGACCTTGAGGGCGTCGGAGACGGCGCGGGCAGTAACGCCTGCGAGACCAACGACGACTGCCCACCAGACTTCCTGTGTAGTGCCGGCGAATGTGTGCCAAGTGGCGACAGCCCATCAGGTACTGGGAGCATAACGTAGCCGATCAGTCTGTATCTCCCATATTCCAGTGTATCAACTGTTCTTTCTCCTTTTTCTTTATTCCTGTTTTACTCCTGCTGGAACCGGTCCAGCGTCTGCTGTTCACCACTGTCGAACGCGGCAGCACGGACGCCGATACGCCGCACCTCCACATCCGGATGTGTCTCAAGGAAGTCCGTGGTCAGGGATTCCGCTGTCCGGAACAATGTTTCCACGGACCGTGTCGGCGCCTTTAAGGTCCGGCTCCTGGTCTGCCGTTCAAGCTCCGCGGTCACGAATATGGCTGCGACGCGCTTGTACCGCATATCATGGTTCTCGACGCGGCCGATCACGTCCTCCGACAGCTTGCGGATGACCGGGCGTATATCGCTCATGCGTCGGGTGTTCTCCGGCAGGGTCTCGATCCGTGACAGTTGTTTCTTCTCCCGTTCTTCAAGGATTTCACTGCCCTCCCCCTGCGCCTTTTCGTGTAATGCGATACCGCGTGTTTCACCGAACACGGTGACCAGTCGCTGTACGGAGATATCACGGAGTTCACGGACCGTGGACGCGCCCAGTTCCTGCAGCCGGTCCGCGGTTTTCGGGCCAACACCATGCAACTCCTTGACCGGCATATCTGCAAGAAACGCTGAAACCGTTCCGGGCGGAACCGTGGTGAGGCCGTCCGGCTTATCCTGATCCGACGCCATCTTCGCCACCAGCTTGTTCGGTCCGATCCCTGCCGATGCCGTCACGTCCTCCTGTTCCCTGATCTCCTGTCTGACGCGCTGCATCACGTTCACCGCGGCATCATAGGTGTCCACGTGCGACAGGTCTGCATATGCTTCGTCGATGCTTGCCACCTCGATCCGGTCCACATGTTCCCTGATCAGGTCCATGACGCGTTCAGATACCTCTTTATAAAATGGTTTGTCCGCTGCAAGGAACGCCACGTCCCGACCCGTATCGGATGCAAGCTGTCTGGCCTGACTGATCGGCATACCCGCGTGGATACCGAGGTCGCGGGCAGTGTAGTCCGCGGCGCTGACCGCACCACTGTCCTGCCCACGGCCTGAAAACATGCAGATGACGACACCGCTGTCGGCGAGATCCGGGTTGCGGACGCGTTCACAGGAGGCGAAGAACGAGTCCAGGTCGATGTGGGCGATGATCGCCATGAAGGACTGTTGTACAGGGAAGCTTTAGAATGTTCGCGGGCCCGCCATCCGCCATGTTCCGGTATCTACAGGACGAACCGTATAAGGAGGAATGCAAAGTTGATGATGATCATACCAAGTGTGATCAGGGTCACGATCCGCGTGACACGTTGCTCGTGAGCCGGTGCAAACCGGTCGAGGAGTATGCTCAGCATCCATCCGCCGTCAAGCCCCTTGATCGGGAGCAGGTTCACCGGCCCGATCGCGATGTTCAGGAATGCCACGATGAACAATAGCTGTCCCAGTATCAGCAGTGTTCGAAGCATCGCTGGAACGCCCACCCCGATACCGAGGTAGCCTGGAGCGACCGCTCCCTCATCGATCTCCTCATCCTGTGTCTGACGCTCCTGCAGTTCCTGCTCAAGTTCTGTGACACGCTGCTCGGCGCGTTCCCCCAGCACCTCATAGTTCTCGTTGATCCACATCCACCGTCCAAGCTCCCGTTCGATGTCCTCTCCTTCTATGCGTTCAACCTGCCGTTCATACCAGTCGACCGTTCCCGATCGGCGTTGCTCCAGCACGACCAGAAGGTAGTCAACCGGGGCAGGATGGTACTCGATATCCGACCGGTTCGTCACCAGCTGCTCCTGACCGGCCTGCGGATGTGCAGTAAGTGTTACGTCAAACGTGCCGTGCTCCGCGGTCCCGAGGGAAACATCCTGTCCTTCCTCCCATCCATCGGTCGCTTCACGGTACGCACGGAAACTGTACGTTTCATTACCGTCGATACTGATGATATGCATACCTGCCTCCAGCCCTGCATCATCGGCCGGCGTACCGTTCTGGACCTGTGTGATCTCGATGCCGTCCTGCATGGTGAAATCCATTGCACCTAACGCTGCCGCACCCCCTACCAGTACCACGGCCAGGATCAGTGCAGCGGTGACGTTGGCCCATGGACCTGCGCCAAGGACACGAAGCCGATCCATCCAGTGCCCCTGGTCCCAGGGACTGTGTTTCTCCTGCTCACCATTCTCATCCGGTTCAAAGAAGTCACGCTGGCCGGCAGGCTGGACGAACGCTCCCGGGATAACCGCCAGCAGGATCAGTCCAACGTACTCAACCTCAAACTCTTCCACACGAGCGATCACACCGTGCATCAGTTCGTGCACGACCAGCACCACAGTGATACCGATCATAAAGTACCAGAACGGGATCCCCAGGTACCCGGCCTCCATCGGATCAGTGAACGTGGACGCCGTCGGCAGCACCGGAGCCACGGCAACCGTTGTATCCGGCACGAAAAACAGTCGTAACGTGTAATACAGGACAACGAAAAACATCAAGGCCAGTATGATAAAACCTGCAGCGACACCGACGGTCGCCCACACCTGCCACGCCCGCGGACCCAGTCCAGCCACCCGGTCAAGGAAGTCGATACCTTTCTGTGTCCGCCGCACGAACACGATCGAGTACCGCTCAATATTCTCCCGGTCCCGCCAGAGCACTGCTACTGCGATCAACAGGAAAATGATGATCGACAGGATGTTCAGGTCAGTGAGAAGTGCTGCAACCGTCGATTCCATGAACAACTACTATTGCTTGGAACATCTATTTAAACACCGTGGCCTCCCTCCCCCTGGTCCCACACTCCTCCCTGACAGGAACACGCATGATCGTCCGGACCGGACATACACCCCAGCCATGTAAGTTATAAATGTGGATAGAGTAACTATGAGGTATGACGTGGGGGAGAATCGGGGCGATCCTGGTAACACTGCTTCTGTTCACCGGTGTCGCAGCTGCTGGATCCGCGGACATCATCAACTCTCCCGAGGAAAAGGTATACAGTGATGACCGATCTGTAACCGTTGAGCTTGAAGTAGATGATCCGTACGAGCTTGAGGAGTACCGCATTCCTTCGATGGACATAACTCGTAACATATCAAACCAGTCATTCTCAAGTCCTGAAATGCTTGAAGATGGTCATCACACGTTGATCGTGACCGCGTCGGATGGAGACGAAACCGTGGAGGACGAAGTTGATTTCACCATCGATACGACCGGGCCTGTTGTGACGGATACGACACCTGACGACGTGACATTCGACCGGTATCCGGCGATTGAGATCGCGTACGAGGACGAGCTCTCCGATGTTGATCCTGGCAGTGTCACAGTCATGCTTAACGGGGATGACGTTACCGGGACAGGGAACGTGACCGATGAGCTATTTGTGCTGGACACCGCGGATGTCAATATATCTGAAGGCGTGTACAATGTCTCTGTACAGGTCAGCGACGAACACGGTAACTGGGCGCCTCCAACGATATGGACGTTTGAGATCCCGGAGAGCCCGGTGCTGTCCGGAGCGGGGCCGACCGGTATCGCTTCCGAGGATGTGACGCTGGAGCTTACCGCCCGGAACCCGACAGATATTGATACGTCAGCATCTCAGCTGACACTGGTGCAGGAACGTGATGGTAATGTCGTGGAGCGGGTGGACTTCGATGAAATGGACTCGCTTTCCAATGTCGCTCACGGTGTGGAGGTGACGCATAAGGTTGAAAGCCTGGAAGATGGATTCTACACGGTCGAGGCGGATGTACAGGATGTGAACGGGCATGTGACTGAGGACGACTGGTCGTTCGTCGTTGATACGACGCCGCCAGAGATCGATCTCCGGTCCCATTCCGACGGGGATATCGTGAAGGAGACGCAAACCGTGTCCGTGGTTGCGGTGGATGAACTGTCCGGTGTGGACGAAATACGCGTAGAGCTGGGGGATGAGCGGGAGAGCAGCGCAGCCAGTTCAGGTGACCGGGCCTCCATCAGTATCGACACCCGGGAAGTTGCGGACGGTGAACAGGCGCTTGTAGTGTATGCGTATGACAATGCAGGAAACCGGAACGTGATCGAACGGACACTGATCGTGGATAATACACCGCCAACGATCCACAGCATCGATGTCTACCCGGATATCGTGACCACGCTGGCGGATATCACGGCAAGTGTAGAGGATGACGCTACCGGCGTTGAATCCGTGACCTACGAGATCAGTGATACGGATGTGGAAGGCGTGTTGATACCGGAGGACGGAGTGTTCAACGAGTCACGGGAAGATGTTTACGGCACGATGGATCTAACCGATGTTGACGACGGTAATTATACGCTGGCTATTACGGCAGAGGACCGTGCAGGCCACACCCGGACCGTTGAACAGGATGTCACTGTTGACACCGGGCTGTCATACGAACTGGAACTGCAGGACGTTGACCCGGTGCTGCTGACGCTCGGCGAATCCGAAACGTTCGATGTCACGGTACGAAACCGTGGAGACGCGGATGACCGGGTTGAACTGGACGCCGATGCGAACCTGGTATCGGCCATCGTTCCGGAGGAGCGGCAGATCCGATCCGGTGAGACACGAACGTTTGAAGTGACGGTTGAACGGGACGCGGACGGCGAAACCGGTCCAGAGCATGTAACGATGACCGCTGCAGGCTTCACCGCTGAAACAGCGGATGATGTCCTGATCAAGGTGCAACCGACACCGGAGGAACAGCAGAACATCGAACAGTCGCTCCAGGAGCTGAAAGACGAATACGATGAGCTGTCGAAGGAGCGTGACTCATACGCTGAACGGGTGGATTATGATAGCGAACCGTTTGAGGAGACCCGTGACCTTATCGCTGACGTGGACGCATTGATCGATGACGGCCAGTACCATACAGCTGCTGAACGGATGAGCGAACTTGAAACACAGATCGATGAGGCGGACACGACCGTGACCGGTATGGCTTCTGCATATCAGCGGCAGCGGATAGCCTCCATCCTGCTCAGTACACTGGTGTTCCTGCTGCTTGTCGGCGGGTTTGCCGCGTTCTACCTGATGCGGCCACCGGAGGAAGGGTTCCGGTCCGATGACGGGTTCGTGATGCACGAGGATGATCGTCATCCACTGCACCGGAAAGCCGATGAACTCCAACAGCAGGCACGGGAGAATGTACAACGGGTGCTTGACCGGATGACCGAGGAAGATCAGAAGACGGAGTCGCGTGGCCCTGACCGGGTTGAAGGCTGGAACGGGTTCGACAACTGATTAGAACTATTTTTTCAGTGCGTACAGGTATCAGTACACTGTTCATCCAGTACCTCAACGCAGATATCGTGGAGCATCTGGGCCAGCTGTTCCTCCCCTTCCCGGTCCATGATGGCGTCCACAAGGTCGTCGATCTGCTCGTAGATCGCCGGGTGTTCCTCTATCTGCTGGATCTGCTTTCCCCGTGACGCACTCAGGTACTGGGAGACCGCTGGCTGCGTCAGGTTCAGCAGTTCAGCGATCTCGGTCTGACTGTATCCTTTGCTCCGTAACTCCTTGGCGACAAGCGATCGGACCGCAGGAAGGACGTCATTCACCACGCGTTCACAGGGAAGCCGCATACCGGTACTGTTGTGAACAGAAGTTTAAAAATCGGCGAGATTCCGTTACAACCCGGACTGAACCAGTTCAACACGGCTTTTATACCAGTTATTTAAAGGTCCTGAGGGTATGTTCTCCTTATGCAGGCAGTTATCCTGGCCGGCGGACGGTCTTCACGGTTCTGGCCGCTCAACACCCGGCACAAATCGCTGACACGCATCGGCGGCCGTACGTTGCTTGAACATACGCTGCACGGGATGGCCCAGGCAGGTATCACCGATATCGTGATCGTGCAGGGACCGGACCGGCACATCGAACAGTGTATCGACGCACCGGCCGACACCAGCATCACGTTCACCGTGCAACCCGAGCCGAACGGGATGGGTGACGCACTGGAACAGGCACGTGAACATGTGGATAGTGCATGTATCGTGTCCGGACCGTACAGGTTCGATGCCAAAAACATGGTTGGCCGTATGCGTTCCGCGCTTGAGACATTTGATGGAGCAGTAGCAGGTGCTGAGACGCGGCATCCGGAACGGTATGGTATGCTCTCCCTTTCAGCAGATCGGGAACGGGCGACCGGTATCGTGGAGAAGCCGGACCCCGAGGACGCACCGTCCCGGTTCAAGGCTGTGAGCACCTACCTGTTGACCCCGGACTTCTTCAACCACCTGGACGCGGTCGAGAAACACGAATACCATTTCGAGGACGCACTGGACCGGTACATGCAGGAACAGGACGTTGCATTTATAGCGGTCGATGAGGAGCCGCCCTCACTCAAGTATCCGTGGGACCTGTTCGACTTCACAGAACGTATCCTTGACGACCAGGAACAGCATATTGCGGAATCAGCGACGATCCATGATAACGTGACGATAGATGGTCCGGCCGTGATCGCGGACAACGTGACAATATACGAGAACGCGGTTATCCGCGGCCCCTGCTACATCGGTGCGGGCTCCACGGTCGGGAACAATGCTGTTGTCCGGCACTACACCAGTATCGGTCGGGACTGCACGGTCGGTGCCAATGCGGAGATCCGTGGAAGCGTCATTCAGGACGGGTTCTCCTGCCATTCAGGGTTTATCGGGGATTCGCTGATCGGTCGGAACGTGTCTATCGGTGCAGGCGTGGTGACAGCGAACCGGATGGTACGGAACACACCAGGAGATGTTCGTGATAGAAGTACGCAGTCACAAGGAAGACGGCGGCCTGATGTATCCGTGTATGTCCGTGAAAAGGACGAGCACGTGGACACTGGGAGAAACCGGCTGGGGATGATCGTGGGGGACGAGGCCGATATCGGGACGTGCGCAAACATCATGCCCGGGGTCTGTATCGGTGCCGGGAGTTTCATCGGGCCGTCCACGTTTGTACGGCACAACGTGGGTGAACGGAAACAGTTTTTTACCCGGACCGAGGGCACGGAGATGGAACGGGACCGAAACACATAATTGTGGTGTATACCAAGAGTGGTTCATATGGGATTGACGACAATCATCTTCGACGCGGATCACACGCTGTACACACCGGAATCGGAGGAAGCGTACAATGCAAAGTTCACGTATCTTTCCCGTTCAACGGGCCGGGATACAGCAAAGATCCGGCATGCATGGGAACAGACCGTGAAGGAGATCCGGCAGAGCAGTGATCCTGGTGAGTGGGAGCGGAAAAAACTTATCAGGGACGCACTGGAACGTATCGGGATAACACCGGACGAAGGCACTGTTGAGGAGGCGTACTCCATTTTCTGGGAATCCGTTGCCAACAATACGCGGTCCGTGGATGGTGTGGCCGGGATGCTGCGTCAGCTGCGCAACGACGGGTTCAACCTGGCGATCGCGACCGACGAGTTCCCGGAACCGTTACGGATGAAACTCAGTGCCGTCCTCCACACCACGGAGATCGATGACCTGTTCGACGTTATCGTCACCCCGCAGGATACCGGCAAGCAGAAACCGTCAGAACAGTTTTACCGGATCGTGATGGACGAACTGAACGTGTTCGCCAGCGACACCATGATGATCGGTGACTCGTGGGTGCGGGACCTGGCACCGGCGAAAAAACTGGGGATCACCACGGTCCTGCTCGATTCTGACCACGACACACCCGGTACGTCACAGGAACAGGTATCGGATATGCCAGAAGTTGAGCTGGAGACCAGTGCTGGAGACGGTGAGCCTGACCATACCCTCGGATCCATCACAGACCTCATACACCTTCTGAACGAGGTAGACGCCCTGTGAACCCGGAAACCGTGTTCAACCGGTATGACATCCGTGGAACGTACCCGGACGAGATCGATGAACAGTTCGCGAAGCGGATGGGATGGGCTGCCGGCACCTACGCGCAGACGGAGGGACGCGGCCGGATGATAGTCGGCAGAGATAGTCGCGGTGCCTCACAGCGGATTTACGACCAGTTTCTTACCGGTATCCGGGACACCGGGACAGCTGTCGTTGATGTCGGTGTCGGCACGACTGACCGGACCGCACTGGCCTGCCAGCGGTACGGCGGGTACGGTGTGATGGTGACCGCGTCCCACCACGACTGGGAGCGTACCGGGTTTAAGTTCCTGTATCCGCAGGGGCACGGGTTTACGAATACTGATCTGGAGCAGGTGAAAGGTATCTTCACGAGCGGCGGGTTTGAGACGGGTGAGGGAACGTTGCTCCAGGAGCAGCACGAGTTCGATGAGACATATATCGATATGTTGAAGGACGCGTTCCAGAAGTTCTCGGAACGCATTGACGCGACCGTGGTATTGGATGCGGTGGGAGGTGCGGAACGGACGGCACCACTGGTCTTCGAGGAGCTTGGAGCAACCGTTATCACCATGGACCGGGAGGAACTCCCGGACCCGGAACCGACGGCGGACAGCCGGGAGGACGTGGCTGACCGACTGGAAAAGGAGTCCGCGGATATCGCGGTCGGATACGATCCTGACGGGGACCGGGTCTACGTGATTCACCCCGAACTGGGATGGGTCGATGGGGACCGCCTGTTCTACCTGCTGGGACGGATCGTGCAGCCCGAACTGATAACGGCCTCGATCGATACCGCACCGTTCATCGAAAACCTGTACGCGGAGGTGGCGTACACCCGTGTCGGCGACAT
This sequence comes from Candidatus Nanohalalkaliarchaeum halalkaliphilum, assembly GCA_022729315.1. Taxonomy (GTDB): domain Archaea; phylum Nanohalarchaeota; class Nanosalinia; order Nanosalinales; family Nanohalalkaliarchaeaceae; genus Nanohalalkaliarchaeum; species Nanohalalkaliarchaeum halalkaliphilum. The sequence goes on from JALDAF010000008.1 coordinate 19,192, forward strand.
CTTTGTCTCGGAGAAAGGCGTGGAGCAGAACGCGGATCTCCTGGGTGAACCCAACGGGCATTACGCGGTCACCGACTTCTGCTGGTACAACTCCGGCATCTTCGCATCACTGCTTCTGGCGGCACACCACGACAGTATCCCGGATCTGCTGGAGGCGGTTGACCAGTACCGGACAGTTCGGCACGTGGAACAGTACGCTACTGTGGAGGAACGCGACCAGGCGATGAACACCGTGATGAAGAATGTGGCACAGGCTTTCGAGGTCCGCTCCACCCTGGACGGGGTCAAGTTTGAAACCGGGGACGGCGCAGTCACGGCACTCGCACGACCCTCCGGCACTTCGCCAAAAATCAGGTTAGTAATGCACTACCGGACAGGCGATGACGAACAGGCAGCAGCGGTCAAAGACACGGTCTTCGATCAGTGAACGTGTAACCCTGGGCGTCCAACGCCACCACGGACCGAACGATTTTTTAATACTGCACGCTATAAACGTAATATGGACAGAGAACACCCACTCGAAGACTATGTTTCTGGTCTAAGGGACGGATACCCGGCTGAGGACCTGTACCTTCTCAACCTGGACCGGTACAGCGAGGAGGAACTCATCGATGGTTATCGTTTAGAAAAGGACGTGAATGAGATACGGGAAGCGTTGAACGGCACTGTAAAGGACATGGTGCGGTCAAGACTGGAATGGGCGGGATACGCGGCAGTGGGATCCGTGATTGCCCGACCACTCACTGAGGATCAGGAACGTGAGGCGCTGGAAGCGCTCAGGGAGGACGGCATCTGCGTACGGTATGATGATATTCGATAGACACCGTGGCTCTTAGCCGGTGTTTCAGATACATCTCCGTTTCATTACTCTTTCGTTACTCTAACACGTCCACCGCATCGATCCTGCCGTCACCGTCCATGTCACGGCCCTGTACGACGACACCCCACTTCTCCTCACCATCATACCCCTCCAGCACCTCGTCGTGGTGCTCGGTCAACGCCAGGACCGCGGCGACCGTGCCGTTCATCCGGACCCCGGCGACCGCGATGATGGATGACTCCGGGTCATGCGGGTTCGGCACCTTGTTGATGAAACCGACCGAATCCTCGTCATACGTGTTCCCGGTCTGCGTGGATTCGAGTTCACGGAACGGAAAGTTTTCGGTGCGGAACTTTATGGGGAGATGCGCGTTCACCTCTGCCGTCACCATGTTCGTCAACGGCCCGCCGATCAGTATCATGTTGCCACCGTACTGTTCCGCGGACTTGACGTCCACATCCAGTTCCGTTGCTCTCCCATCGAACGCCCCATACTGGCCCAGGAACAGCCCAATATCCGTTGACAGGTGCGTGTCCCGTGCCCGGACCTGATGCGGTCCATGCGGATCCGGAGAACCGACAACGATCCGGGTGTTGACCGCACCGTTCTGTATGTGCGGATGGAGGAATGCACGGAGCTGCTCCGGCTCCTCCCGGACACTGAAGTCGGTAAGCCGCTCCTCGCCGAACGGCAGCTCAAGGACGAACCCGTAGTCCGTGACACGGTAATACTTGGCCACCGCGCCGCCACGCTCCTCCCTGTCCGCCACCTCGATCAACCCGGAGTCTTCAAGTTCCCTGATATGGTAGTACACCTTCTGCTCATGCATTTCCAGCTGCTGCGCAATCTCGGCCGGGTACCGGGGACGCTCCGCCAGCAGCCGCAGGATCTTCCACCGGGTCTCGTTCAACAGGCCGCGGAGCCGTTCCGGATGCTCCTCTACACGGACCTCCTTGTAGTACGTGTCTCCGTCCCGATCCTTCAGCAGCCGCGCCACATTCAATCACTATAAACAGTATTATAATTAAATTATAAATACGTTCTTCGATTGGTGTGGCGGCATCCCAGCTTTTTTGGTGGTAACCCAAATCCGTTAGAAGGCGTTTAATCGTCGCTGTCCCGGTTCTCAACGTACCGTTTCGCTTCCTCATGGACCACGTCCTTCAATCCCCAGCCGACCGCGATCGCAAACGCCAGTCCGGCTGATGCGACCAGGACCAGGATGATATTGTTCATCAGCGTTGCCTCAACACCTGCCTGTTCCAGTGCCGTGGACAGGGCGATGAGGATTACGGAGAGGAAGATCAGTTTCCCGAGAAGATCCGCGTACAGGGTTTCCGCTCCCACGATGTTGTCCTTCGTGTAGACGGCGATACCGTACCCGGCGAACAGGATAACAACAGCCAGGATAGCGCTGGGGATCCAGTCGATGAGTTCACGGAGAAGATCTGTGAGCGCATCCACGCCCAGAACATCCGCTGCAATCCAGAACGATGCAAAGTATACAAACCATTTCGCCAGTTCAGCGAACAGATTACTCAGTTCAAGCTCAAGATGGCTCTGGTTAACAAAGTAGCTGTCAACATTCGTATCCTCAAGCACCCGGTTGATGATCGCATAGGCGATGTTCGCAACGATGAACCCGATAACCAGTATGACCGTTGCAAAGAACAGGTCCGGAAGGAACTGTGCCACATCATCCATGATGGATTCGAGCGCACCGTACTCCACCGGATCGACCATCGACTCTACCATACCAGATAACCCTGTTCGCTGCTGGTATATATAACTTCGTCCCGCGCCCGCAACCACCCATGCCGTCCCACGTGCTGTTAACAGCGTTTACAAACGATATTGTAGTGGTTCCACCAGTATTTTAGAGTGGTTTAAAATAGATTAGCGGTCTGTACAGTAGACATGTGTGGCATCATCGGGTATATCGGCGGCAGGAACGCGTCCCAGATCGTGCTCGGTGGCCTGGAAAACCTGGAGTACCGGGGATACGACTCCGTGGGCATGGCTGTCACCGATCCCGCGCGTGACGGCACCGATATCCGGCGTGCTGTCGGCGAGGTCAGTGAACTGACAGAGGAATATGATATCATCGCGCTGGACGGGACCACCGGTATCGGCCACACGCGATGGGCAACACACGGATCTGTCTCGGAGCACAACGCCCACCCGCACACCTGCTGCACGGAACGGGTCTCCATCGTTCACAACGGGATCATCAAGAACTATGAGGAAATCGCTGAACGACTTGAATCCCACGAATTCTCTTCGGAAACGGACTCCGAGGTGATCGCACACTTCCTCGGTGAACAGCTGCGGAACGGCACATCCCTGCACGACGCCATCCAGCAGTTTGCAGTACAGGCCGAGGGCACGTATGCTGTTGTTGCGGTGGATACGGAAACCGGTGAACTCTTCGGGTTCAAGCACGGTTCACCGCTTGCCGTCGGTATCGGCGACGACGAATACTTCATCGGATCCGACGTGCACGCGTTCGGCGAACACACGCAGGACGTTGTGTTCCTGGAGGACAACGACTACGTGATCTTGGACCTGGACGGACCAGCATTCCACCATACAGAAGACGGTCCCGTGGAGAAGGAGATAACCACTGTGGACGAGTCTGCCGTCGGCAACGGTAAAGGCGACTACGACCACCACATGCTGAAAGAGATCCATGAGCAGCCTGATGCGCTGTACCGCCTCCAGGAATCACTGAACCGTTCCCAGCACGAGAAGGTGGAACGGTTCGTGGAACTGCTACAGGAGAATAACAAGGTCCTGTTCACCGCGGCCGGCACCTCATACCATGCCACACTGCTTGGTGTGTATTACCTGCAGAAAGCCGGGATCGAAGCCCAGACCCTGATATCCTCCGAGTTCCAGAACTATGAACGGGTGGACGAGGACACGCTGCTGATCGCGGTCTCACAGTCCGGGGAGACCCGTGACACGCTGGACGCTATCGAATACTCACAGGAACGTGGCGCCGAGATCGCCTCCATCGTCAACATGCCACACTCCGCGATCCAGCGCGAAAGCACGGTCTCACTGGAGATCCAGGCCGGAAAAGAGGTCGCGGTCGCCGCCACCAAAACCTTCTCCAACACCGTTTTGACCCTGCTGCACCTCGCGGTAGCAGCCGGGTACGACGGGCAGATCGGCAACATCTCCGAACACATGCGGTCCGTGATACAGGAGAACGAACCACGGATCCAGGAACTGGCCGCGGAACTGGCGGACGAGGACGACATGTACGTGATCGGCCGCGGCTCCACCTACCCCGTGTCACGAGAGATCGCACTGAAACTGAAGGAGGTACCGTACATCCACGCTGAAGGCATGATGGGGGGAGAACTGAAACACGGCACCCTGGCACTGATCGAGGACGGCACCCCTGTGTTCGCACTGGTGCCTGAAGAAGACGATGAGATCGTGTCCAACGTGCACGAGGTCGAGGCCCGCGGCGGGAACGTCATCCACATCTCCCCGTACTACGGAGACTTCGACATCCCGGAGGACCGGGACGCATTCCCACTCTACGCCACCACCCTCGGATTCCTCCTCTCATACCACCTCGGAAGAGAACGTGGCTGCCCCATCGACAAGCCACGCAACCTTGCGAAGACCGTTACTGTCAGGTAACGGTCTTCTAGAATCCCGTCCTAGAGGACGTGCTTCGCGAAACGGTTATCGTACGGTAAACGTTTACTAATCGCCACATCCAGATACCTCGGATGCGCGCAGCGAAGACTGTCACCGTCCGCTGACATTCATCTAGCACCGTACCCCCCGGATACGGTGCGCGAAACCGTATGGTTCGATGACGGTCTTATAGCATCCCTTCCAAACATGGAACAGCTTTGCGAAACCGGTAAGGTAAGAGTTTTCTAAGAAGCCGTCTCGATCGATAGGTTACGTATCCATTTCGTTCACAACTGACTGCCACGTTTCATACTCGTCATCTTCGTACGCGACAAGGATGACTTCGGACAGCGACTCTGGTTCGAAATCCCGGACAACGTTTGATATGATGCGTACACCGTCCTCAAAATCGAATCCGCCCACGCCACAGCCCAGTGCTGGCAATGCAACAGATTCGCAGCCGCGCTCATCCGCAGCCTCCAACGCGTGTTCCGTTGCCCGCTCGATACTTTCCCGGGTTGCCTTCCGCTCCCCGTAGTTCGGCATCACCGCGGCATGGAGTACGTACTCCGCGTCCAGCTCATACCCGTCCGTGATAACGATCTCGCCGAGTCCGACCGGGCCCTGCGAGATCGCGTCATCCGTCAGTTCCCTACCGCCCTGCTCCCATATCGACAGCGCAACTCCGCCGCTCACACCCAGACCGGTATCGGTCTCATTCACGACTGCGTCAACAGACTGCTCCGCGATATCCCCCTGGACAACGGTAAGCTCCATCATCTTTACACTCGTAACAAGGACCTTTAAATCTGATTACTCCTGACGCACATCCTCCCCCCCGCATCATTTATTACCGTATATATCCATATCCTTACTATGCGCGGTACCACGAAACTACTGGGAAGCTGGGGTGTCACCGTGACACTGGCCTGGCTGGTCACGCAGATCCTTGACTGGTACCCGGAACTCGTGGCCGGGGCACCGGTCAGCACGGCCCGGGTCACGATCGGCATCTGGTTCGTGCTCATGCTACCACCCGTTATCCTCACGATCCTGAAGATGCGGGACTGGAACCGGTGGGCGCCGTTCCTCCTGCTCTGGCTCGTGATCACGGTCGGCGGTACGTTGCAGAACACGGTCATCGCCAACATCGACACGGCAGAACCCATCCAGATCATCAGCTACATCCATCTCTGGTTCGGCCTCTGCACAGTCGGATTCGCCTACACCGCCGCACAGTTCCATAACCACTCCCGCACCGTGTACAGCGCAGCAGCCATACTGAACGCCACGATCATCCCCGCACTGTTCCTCGCCCCTGCACTGTACAACATCGTCTTCCTCATCGCCGCCATCATCCAGGGCCTTCCCATGCTCATCGACCTCGGACTAACATACCGCACCCGGCGCTGAACCACACCCTCCGCCACCATTTATCCTTTTAAATCCTCGAACATCAACTACAACAACGGCAGAACACCCTACGGACATTCTATATTCACAAAGCGGGGTTCGCTCGCGAACCCGGCGGATTGATCAAACGGATCCTTCCGTTTGCGAGGGTAGCCAAGTGGCCAAAGGCGCAGCGTTGAGGGCGCTGTCCCGTAGGGGTTCCGGGGTTCGAATCCTCGCCCTCGCATATTCTTCTCCTCCGTTCAGAATATGCTCACAACTGCCTTCTACTGCGTAGAGAGGCAGTGCCTCGCACTTGTTCAAATGCGTTGATTGCGCATACGAACAGGCTGTTCGGTGCGTACCAGTGTTTCAAAGGCAAAATCACAAATATTCTTAAAATTTTGCTACATTATGGTAGTCATATGACAGGACTCGAAACTGTACCTAATGACGGATACGAAGAAGATGCTGACCTTGTCCGAGAAGTCGGAGACTCTATTCCCGATGTTCCGACACTTCAAGAGCGAGTTGAAAATCCACGTTCTGTTACGTACCTCTTCGGGCATGGCGAGTATGAAGCAGATGAAGATAACGAAGTAGTTTATGTCGTAGCAGATAGTCGAGAAGACGTTGCAGAAAGTCTTGTAGATTACTCACAGTGGGTTGCGGATCGAGATAAAGATACACGCTGGGGCAGAGTTATTCCTAAATTCCCAGACAACCCATTTCGACAGGGATACCACGATGCCGAAGAAGTTGATGACTGGGAGTATGACGTGCTCGTTGCGGTTGACGAAGGAGATGTTGAATATAACACGGTGGACGAGTGGCTCTATAGTATTGGCGGATTCGGTGCCTCAACCGCTGGAATGGGAGCATTACTTGGTACAGGACTAACTGTCGAGGATGCATCGGAAGCAATCCATTACCTTGATGAAGCAATTGTCGGCGGTGGCGGCTTTGTAGCCGCAGTTGGCGGAATAACTGTCATCCATGAAGCCAGTAAATACGGTAATGGTGTTGATAAACGTGTGAACGACAATATCTTCCAGCATAAGGCAGAAGAACTGTTCGAGGAATTTGACGGCTTTGAGTTCGACGCCGTTGACGAACTATAAGTTCGGGAATCTCCTAAAGACTTATAAAAATCAACCTCCTGAACACAGGATAAACTTGCTAACGGGGCGGAAATCCGAACAGTTTATTAGGGTGCGTCGCCCTCGCATCATTTCGTTTCACGAAATGCTGCTCGAAGAAGCAGCGCACAGCGCCTGCTTCGCCTCGCACTTTACAGTTGCTTTCGCGAGGATTCAATAAAAGAAGGCTTTCCTTCGAGTTCGAACTCCTCGCCCTCGCACTTCTCGGTTTTTCAGCGGTAGCAGCAGATATGCGCTGGTTTCAGGGTTCGGGTTGGTCCGCAACATCTTGTTATTCGATAGTGGATGCTGCATCGGATCATGAGGTGACAGCAGAGTACAATCCTATATTTCGTTCGATAATCCAACCTCTCGGTAGAACTGGTCTGCCTGATTTTCAACGGCGAGGACGATGTCACTGGCCTCTTCACCCACCTCTTCGAAGGCATCGGCGTGCGCCAGCACCACCTGTTTGGTGAGTTCCCGGTACGTCCATAGCTGGTCAAGCACGTCTTGCCGGTTCTCCTTGAGTTCTGGTACCACGTCTGTCAGGTATTCATTGAGGGCTTCCCGGTTTTTCTCTGCCTGTTCAGCGTCTCGTTCTATCAGGCGTTGAAACAGCGGATCGAAGTCTTTGAGAGTGTCCCCGATGGCTCGACGGTACACGTCAGCGAGTCCGATGCCGATGAGACGGCTTTCGATGTTTTCATCGTCGTGGAGGGCGTGGAGGTATTCTTTTAGTGCTGAAGGCACCTGTGCAGTTGCTTGTGCCTGTCCCAAGAACCGGCCCCAAGCATCAACGTCCCGCATCCGGGATCCTGCCAGTAGAACAGCAAGTCGTTTCGCATCGGAGTCATCTTCCCGTTCGATGACACCGCCCAGTAACAGGACGTGGGAGAGGTAGAGGTAGTAGAACTGGGAGGCCGCATCCACAACAGCATCGAACATCTCGCCCTCCGCCTCAATCTCCTGCCATTCAATGGGTTCCCAGCCTTGTTTCAGCATACTGTAGATAACGCTTGCTGGATTATGCGGAATATCGTACCCTTCCTCGATCACGTCATCAACCGGGAGTTTATCGTGAGCCATTCTATAAACATGGAAAATCCGTGATTAAAGAACCATTCTTTTGATTCCACGAACCTGGTTAATGGAATAAATACAGCTCTGGGCGGGAATCTACCTGTCTCCCACCTTTTAAAGTTTTTGAAAAAGTTCATACCTGGAAGTAACTGTATGAACCAACGCATCGACGCAGTGGATTACGCCGTCCTCAAGTGTCTGGACGAAAACGGCGGATGCTGGAAGAAGCGTGTCCACGACTGGATCAACGATCATCATGAAGAACTGCCTCGGTTGGAGAAGAAGTCCGTGCAGACCATCGGGCGGCGTATCGACCAGTTACACGAGGCAGGACTCATTGAAAGTTGTATCCTGGCACCTGACTCCGTGGATCGGGACATGATCATCGGGTATAAACTGACCAATGAAGGAAAAGGCTATCTGGACGCAGAACGTACGGAGTTTCTGAAGGAGAAAGTACTGCTGGCAAGTGAGGCGTTCCTTGAGCGGCACGAAGACCACGATGAGTTCTCTATCAGCCGCCCCGCCCTCATCGAACTGATGGCAGACGAGTTCAACATCCCCCCGCACGAACGAGACCTGCTGGAAAACTGTCACACGGACGAACTCATCACCGTCCTCATGCACCATTTCTTCCGCACAGAAGCGTCACCCAGTTTCGATGAACACGCAGAAGACCGTATCACCGCCCTCATCACAAGAACACCACAACTGGTGGAACCGTACCAGCAGGAAACACTGTCAGACCGGGTACGGAAACGGCTATCAGAAACCCGGCAGGCGGTTAAAGGAATGGTCTGGAAACGAGTGCAGGCATAGGACAGGTGTTCTCAATCACCATCCGGCTGCTGGAGCGCTTGTTCCGTGGGGGTTGCCGGGGCTTGCAGTCTCGTCCCTCGTATTCGAAAAGTATAAATCCGGATAGCTTGATTTGTGTTATATGGATCGTATAGGAGTTTATGGACGTTTTCTGGTTCTCGCAGTGCTTTTCGTAACGTTAGCTGGTTCTGCTTCTGCGCTTTCATGTTTCATCCAACCGGACAATGTCATTGTGCACTGTCCAGAAGATGGAGACTGTACTGATATGATAAACGCCTCAGAATTACGTACCACCGGTGTTTCATTTGAAACCGTAGAGGTTCCATCTCCTGGGGAGAATACCACCCTCAGCACTGAATATATGTCCGACATAATAATTCAAACCGAGCGTAATACGGATCTTCCAAGTGCAGAAACAGCGTTTTCCCATGATAGAAAACTTTGCCCACAGGGGGAGATGCTGCACCTCTACCCAACGCATGTTGTCGAAAAAGAGTATCTCGAAGATCTTACGGACTGTTATGAAACCACGATCGAAGAACTGGACCACTACTATATGGTCTGGCGCGAACGAACAACAGAACCCTGGTACTGCGTAGAGAAAGTTGCAGGACAGCAAATATCTGGAGGAACATACTATGCAGAACCGATAGACGCCCAGTGGATAATCCGAAACGCGCTGCCCTACGCCCTACTGTTGTTCCTCCTTCTTGTGACTGGCTGGGCGGTGCATCGCGGCGTCTTCCAGGATAAACAG
>JALDAF010000076.1 GCA_022729315.1 Candidatus Nanohalalkaliarchaeum halalkaliphilum
GCAGATGCTGGAACCACAGGAGACGGAAACATTCATCAGCAACATGGAGAAAGTTGAAGGATCACGGGAGGCAATGAACGGTGTCAAGGGATGGACAGAAGAGTATGTTTCAATCCTTGATGAGGCCGAAACCCTGTACCAGAAGATAAACGAACTCGAAACATACATGGAACAGGAAGACGTCTCACCACCCGACACCGACGCACAGGACCACATCCAGCGCATCAGGGAGGAGAAAGAGCACGTCAAGCAGCAGCTGCTGGAAAAGGAACAGGAATTCGAATCATTCGGCCACAGGATGGAGGAACAAGGCAACGAAGACACCGCCCAGCGCCAGTACGAAATCGCACACACCCTGGACACGTACGTGCAGCACATCGACACAGACAGCTCCACCTCAGACAGCGAACCTGTAGACGACCCCGCAGATACCGACGCGTTCAGCGACTACCGCCACGGACAGTCAAATACCGACAACTGATAGAAAAACCTGTATTACGTGTTCTCCTGCTCGCTTTCCGGCCGATGCGGTTCTATCCCGAAATGTTTCCCATCCTCTGCCAGCGCCGTGTTCGGGAAGATCTCCCGGGCCTCATCCAGCAGCGGCTGCGGATCCTTGTCGAACCGCCGGGAGTAATGGGTCAGGATCAGTAGATCCACGTTGGCCTTCCGCGCGATCTCCGCCGCCTGCTTCGCGGAGGAATGGCGTTTCTCCCTGCCGGCCAGCAGGTCGTGCGTGACCGTGGCCTCGTGGATCAGCACGTCCGCGTCCATCGCCGCCTGCACCGTGTCACCGTGTGCAGCGGTGTCCCCGGTGTACGCGATCTTCCGGCCACGCACCGTTTCACACAGGTCTTCTGGCCCGTACGTCGTTCCATCGATCTCCACGTGTTCACCCAGCTTGATGCGGCCGATCGCCGGACCGGATGACAGGCCGTGCTCCTCCATCTTTGACCGGGATACCTTCAACGCGTCATCCTCCTCGAACACGTATCCGTACGCCGGGATACCGTGGTGGGCGCGGAACGGCCTGATCTCGAATCCATCCCCCTCCACCACCTCGTCCAGTTCCAGGTCTTCTGCCACGACCTGGTAGGATCGGTCGAAGTATCCGGTGGTCAGGAGGCGGTCCGTGAACTCGCCGGTCCGTTCCGGGCCGTAAATATACAGTGGCCGGTCCCGCCCCTCCATCGACAGGGTCTGGATCAGTCCCAACAGTCCGGAGAAGTGGTCGGCGTGCCAGTGCGTGATGAACACTTTCTCGATATCCATCATCCCGGCCTGCAACCGCATGACCTGCCGCTGCGTACCTTCCCCGCAGTCGAACAGGATGCGCTCCCCCTGGAAGTTGATCAGGTTGGCGGCTAGTGAGCGGCGGGACGTGGGCACCGCGGATGATGTACCGAGCGTATGCAGGTCAATCATGAACACAACCATTCAACGTGACGTATAAAACAGTTACCCGCCCCGACAGACCGGCCAGTTCCATGTTGATACTGTTATGAAACTAGTCTCATTACAACAGTTTTCTCATATAATCCGCATATCCTCCAGTTATCTTAACATATTCGCATTGGTTGAGAACCGATAATAATCTCTTCCTCTTTTAAGTTGGTTCCAGTTGCAGTGTGTTCTACCATGTTTCCTATTTCCAAACGACAGAATTCGGAACTAATCACGGAGGTGAACAATGTGAAAACAACACTCAAGAACGGGCTTTCAAAGGATGTCAAGGTCTTCGAGAAGTCGGTGCCGGTCGCTGCGATCTTTCTCATCGTTATGGTTGCGACGGGAAGCGCAGCGCTGCTGGCAACGTACGGCACGATCACGGGAACTGCAGAGATCGAGCAGTCTGTTGTGGTCGAGCCGGATGAGTTCAGCTTCAATGGCGTAGTTGCAGGGTCATCCATCGTGGACGATTTCACGATCGAGAACCGTGCCGAAGCCGATGAAGACGTCCTGTTCACAACACGACACGAGGACAGCGACGAGAACAACGTGCCTCACGGTATCGACACCGAATACCTCGTGCTTGACGGCGAGGGCTTGATCAGCGAATCCGGTGACAACAGTGACGCATCGGCAGAGTTCGTCTACGACGACGAGGCAAAGACACTGGCAGTCCACGCAACGACAGAGATCGAGGACGAGTTCGGTGACGACGGCCATGAAACCGCGTCCGCCGGTGTCCTCCTCGACCATGACGCTGCCTTCGACGGCAGTAACACGGTTTCCGTGGACTACCGCATCGGTGACGATCATCACGAGACACGTGATGCACCGGACTGGATCGCGTACGTCGTCACAGCGACCGAGGACGTTGACGTCGGTGACGAGTCCATCGCAGACGGTGAAACGGTGATCGTGATCGACGCCACAGTTGACGGTGACGGAACGACCGTTGACTTCACGATGGGCGAAGACGAGATCGTGTTCTCCGAAGACGGTGAGACACGGTACAGCGACATCATGTCCGGTGACCTGATGGACGTGGCTGACATCTAAAAGGTCAAGGTTGCAACCGTAACCGACTCTGAATACGGATCCGGAACTGCATCCGACC
>JALDAF010000026.1 GCA_022729315.1 Candidatus Nanohalalkaliarchaeum halalkaliphilum
AGACCGCGTGCATCGCTCTCCAGCTCCTCCTTCAATGCGTCGACCACCTGCGCCACGAATCCTTTCGCACCCAGGTTCATCGCATCCGCCAGCTCCTCGATGCTCAGTGGATCCTCGCTCAGAAACAGTGCCGCTTCCGCAACCGCCAGTTTCTCGTCTTCCATCATTACTCAGTTAGTTGTTTTCTTTATCAAGTACTTCAATCTTTAGGTCGCCGAGCCATTCCTCCTGCATGCAGTTGATTTTGGCATCGGTTTCCAGGTGCATGATGTGGACGAACTTGTTAATCTGCTCCTGTTTCTCCTGCTGTTCCACGATGTCTGAGAACGTGATGGCGTCCTCGGTGCTGCTGATGCGGTCCCGGAGCGTGGTGTATAACTGGTCCAGTTTGTTCGTGATATCATCTTCTTCCACCTCGATGCCGTAATCCTTTGCCTGTTTCCGGGTTTCCTGCCGCTCCTCCCGTTTGTTCCCGATCTCCACGGCTTTCTCCAGTGCATCCTTCAGCTCGTCCAGCGTCACCTTCCGTTTCGACTTCTTCTTGACCGGGGGCTTCGGCACGGCCTCCGGGATACGCAGCTGCTCGTCTTCCACGGCGTCAAGGTCATCCTCCTCGAAGTCCATCATATCGTCCAGTGCCTCCATCTCTTCTTCCAGGTGCTGTTCGTCTTCCTCGGTGAGTTCCCCGTGGTCTTCCAGGTCGCGAAGGATCTCCGCTTTCATCCGGAGCAGGACGGCTCCGACCATGATGATGCGGCCTGGAACCTCCAGGTCGAACCGTTCCATCCGTTCGATGTACGACTGGTACCGGTCCGCCAGTTTCACGAGATCGATCGCCCACGGGTCCATATCTTCCGTGAACCGTTCCAGGACCTGCTCCCAGTCCGCCTGCCGGATCGCCGCGATATCATCGGTCTCGATCTCCGGCTCAGTGGCAAGGCTTACCCGTTGCCGTGCATCCTGCAAGAAATCCTTCAGTGAACGTAGCCCCATCCCCGTATCCCTCGGTCTCCGTAGAGCATTAGATGTTCCGCACCATAAATATGTTCTGCCTTACGTTGACCAGAGTTCTGGGCAGATTTTAGCAGATCAAAAATTAGTTACTCGTTCAGTCCGGGGATTGTGATGGCGCTTCAGTGACGGGTGTATCAGGGTTGATCGGCTATCCCTCCGCCCAGTCCAATCAACATGACGAGTAACAGAATAGCACCGATTGCTATATAGAATATACCTGCCACTATAAGGACCGATGTGGATACGAGGACAGCAAGAAGGGATTGATATCTGGAGAAGGAATATGCCTCACGGAATGCAAAATAGTCAAGAATCGCCAGGTATGCTGCAGTGAGAAGAAGAACAGCATACAGAAGGATGCGGAAGAGCCAATGTGGCGCGAGTAATACGGTTGATTCAGGGAGGGATGGTATAATATAGGCGTGGTAGATAATTGCGGATACTGCGGCAAACACCATCAGCAGTATACCGGAGAGGGGAAGAACGGCAGATATTGTAAGAACAGTGATGGAGTGTGTATTACTGGTGTCACCAAGTATTCTGGTACTGATATACATAATGCAAAATTTTACTAATGCCAGGAACACAACGCCGATGGCTGCCAGAGGGACGAAAAGCATCAGTGTCCCTATCCCGTCCATGAGCACCAGCCCCTCTTTTCCAGTTCCGTATACTGTAACTGTTGCCACACTGAACATCAACAGGAAAAGCAGTGTGGACGTCCCAAGCAGTGTTACAGATGTCTGCTCGTAGTCCTCCTCCCTATAGAACTGGCGAGGATGCCGAAGAATGCCTGTTAATGTCCTGAGATCCTCCTGCATACTGCCCATCAATTGGGATACGCTCTTAATATAATGTGTCCTGTTGCCTAACGACGGATCTCAAACCCGTCAAGTCCTTCCGGGTCTTCCTCGGCGACCGCAACATCGTCGACCCGAGCACGTCCCGGGCCGTCATGACAGAACTCAATCATCGCGTCCACATCCTCGGCATCTCCCTCGAACACGGCCTCAACCCGGCCATCCGCCAGGTTCTGCACCCAGCCGTTCACACCATGTTGTTCTGCCTGTTCGCGGGTGGTGGCGCGGAAAAACACGCCCTGCACCTTGCCGGACACGAACACGTGTGCACGTTTCATTGGTCCGTTCCCTATATTGGGTGAGGACGTTGAAAAACTACTGGCACATTCACGATATCACTGTACCACAGAACCGAAAACCTTTTATGTAACGACTACAAAGTAACAATCTATGACGGGTATGGGGGAGAAAACGTTCTACAAGTCCGACAGCAACAGGACAGCGGTTGATGTACAGGGTTCCACGTATTCGATCCGGGACGAGTGGCAGGCACTGCGTCGCATGTACGAGGCATGTCCGGAATACGTACCGGAACCGCTGGAGCCTGAATGGGTGGATCCCTCAGCACCGATGTGGCAGCGGGAACTGTCCGGGTACCGTATGGAATCATTTGACGAGCAGATCAAACTGAAGGATGCTGTCACGGATCCTGACTGGGTCGATGAAGCAGGACACTACGTTGACGAACTGGCGGAGGTGGTCGACACGCTGCACCGTAACAGCGTGCCGCACGGTGACCTGTACGGGAATGTATCGATCACGGAAGACGGCCTGAAAATCTATGACCCGGCCGGTCTACCGAACGATAGCCGTGATGAAACATTCATGAAGAAGGATGATCGGGCAGACCTCCGGAAGTTCCGGAACGATCTTGCTGAACGTTTGAATACCTAGTTGTTCTCCTGTTCCAGGTCCACGCTTCGAACCTTGGACACGCCCTCACGCATGGAGACGCCGTACGCACGATCCGCGTGGCGCACGGTCTCGTTCCGGTGGGAGATGACGATACACTGTCCGTCATCCGCGTACTCGTTCAGCAGGTTGGCGAGGCGTTTCGCGTTCTTGTCATCCAGGGCAGCATCAATCTCGTCCATGATGTAGAACGGGGATGGCTGGTATTCCTGTAACGCGAACACGAACGCGATCGCGGTCAGCGTTTTCTCGCCGCCGCTCAACGAGTCGATCATGTGTGGATCCTTGTTCGGTGGCTGTGCCCTGATAACGAGTCCGGAGTCGATGTTTCCGTCCTCTTCCAGTTCCAGTGATGCTTCCCCGCCCTGGAACAGGGTCTGGAACAGCCGGTTGAAGTCCTGATTGATCTGGTTCAGCGCTTCCATGAACTGTTCCTTCTTCTGCTCCTCGATATCCTCGATGATCTGTTCGATCTCCCGTTTCTCCTGCTTGATCTGGTCCACTTTCTCCTTGAACTCGTCGTACTCCTCCCTGAACGCGTCGTACTCATCGATAGCCCGCATATTTACATTGCCGAGATCCTGCATCTTGTTGATGGTCTTCGTCCGCTTCGTTTTCAAGCTCTTCAATGTGGAGTCCAGATGTTCTTCGATCCTGTCCTCATCGATCTCACCAAGCTCGTTCCAGTCCCGTTCGATGTTGTCCAGTTCTGCCTCGAACTTTGCGCGTTTCTTCCGGTCCCGGCCGATCGTGTTCCGCAGGTTGTTCAGCTTCTCCGCTTTTTCCTTGCGTTCCTCCTTGATCTCCTGCATCTCCTCCCGGATCTGTGTCCGTTCCTCCTTCAGTTCCTCCGAGACTTCGGAGGCCTCCTCGTCCTCCTGCTTCTTCTCGGCAAGAAGTGCCTGGAGGTCTTCGATCTCCTGTTCCAGCTGTTCGTTCTCCTGTTCCAGCTGGTCTTTTTTTGCCTTCTTTTTCTCCGGGTTGAAGGAGGAGGCCTTGCTCTTGGATCTCCGTTTCCGCTTCTTGGTGCCGCCCGTCATGGCACCGCTCCGCTTCATGATATCGCCGTCCAGGGTCACGGCACGTACCCGGCCAGCCTTCTTCAAACTTTCCAGATCCTCCGCTACCAGCGTGTCGCTGAATGCATGCTTGATCGCTGTTTCGTATTCTCTATCATAGTCGACCAGGTTGATGGCGAAGTCGATGACGCCCGGCTGCTTCACTGCCTTCTTCGCATCCCGTGACTTGTTCCGGGCGTTGATCTTGTCCATGGGCAGGAACGTGGCACGTCCCTTCCCGGTTGATTTCAGGTGGTTGATGCATTCGGTCGCGGTCTGCTGCGTATCCACCACGATATTGGTCAATCGGCCCGAGGCTGCGGTCTCCACCGCCACTGCGAACCGGTCGTTGTAGTGGATCAGATCAGCGACGGTACCGTAGACACCGGACTTGTTCATCTTCATCACCGCATTCACCGCTTTCCCGGCGCCGCTACGCGTCCGCTGCATGTTCTGATAGTCCTTCATCACCTCCTCGATGTCTTTGATTCGTTCCTTATTGTTCTCGATGTCGTTCTTCCGCTGCTGGATCTTCCCCTTGATACTTTCGATCTCCCGCATGATGGACTGGTCCCGGCTCTCCTCCATCTCTTCATCGATGACTTCCAGCCGGTCCTCCAGCTCCTCGATCTGCTCATCCAGTTCTTCGACTTCTTTTTCCAGTTCATCGATCTCCTCCTCTCCCTCATCACTCAAATTATCCAGCTGGTTCTTGATCTCGTTCTCCCGCTTCGTCAGGATTGCGGCCTGCAGCACATCCTTGTTCTCCTCCAGTTCCTTTTGTTTCTCCGCGTCCGCCTTCTCCCGTTCCAGCTGCTCCAGCTGGTCGTTTTTCAGCTCCAGTTTCAGCTCCAGCTGCTGCAGACTGTCCTCAACCTCTTCCAGTTCCTCCAGTGCATTATCCTTTTTCTCATCGTACGCGGCGATCCCGGATACCCGGTCGATCGCTTTCCGCCGCTCCACCGGCGTCTGCTTCACGATACCGGTGACTTTCCCCTGCCGGACCACGTGATACCCGTCCCCGTCAAGATTCGCCAGATCCAGCACTTTATCGATCTTCCGCCGTTTACAGTTCGTTCCCATGAACCGGTACGTGGAGTATCCGTTCCGCTTGATCTTCCGCCCGATCTTGATCTCGTCCACATCCTCCGCGTCATCCTCCAGGAGTTCATCGAACGTTCCATCGGCATTATCGAGGTACAGGGTGACCTCCGCAGCTTCAGCAGGGGTTCCGTTCTCCCCGCCGTTGAATATCAGCTGCTCCATCTTGTCCGCCCGAAGGTTGCTGGAGCGACGCCCCATCACGAACTGGACGGCCTCCTGCACGTTGCTCTTCCCGCTGCCGTTCGTCCCAACGATAGCGGTCAGTCCAGGGTAGAATGGGACCGCAGTCTTCCGCTGGAAGGACTTGAATCCCTCCATCGTGATCTTGTTGATCTGCGTCACGAGTCAGATTCACCTATAGAAGCGGTTATTTGATGCATCAATACACTTTAATAACGGATTTGCTACATAAAAATGTTCCGAGAAAACAGCCTGTAAATCAAGGTTATGCCGGGCATTCTGGACTGATATATCCTTCTTCGACACAGTCAACGGTTTCACCGTTCACGGTAACGGTGCCTGCGTCTTCAACCTGTTCCGTCCAGCCACATCCCATCTCTGCTGCCGTGTTGGCGTACTGGGAGGACTGCATGTCCCGTGTATTACCACATCGTTCAACGGTTGGGTCGTCCGTACCCTGGCCGCCGCGGACGTACATGCTGCAGTACCCGGTGTTAAGTTCTTTTGCGGCTGTTTGGCAGGCGACGGTGGTTTCCAGTTCGATTACCTGTTCCTGGAGTGCGGAAACATTCTCCTGTAGTGGGCTTGCCTCTGCCGTTTGGGTGGTGTACACCAGTACGAGTCCGATCACCAGCAGGATAGCCGCCGCGATGAACACGGCATTCTCCGGATACTCCAGATCCTTGTAATCCATAGCGTGTAATGCGGGGAACGCCCATAAAACGGTTACGATTTTTTTGGGTCCATTCCGGTTCAAAACCTATTTAAGAATTCTAAATGAGTGTTGTGTGCTGATTTATCATGGAGCGAACGCATCGCTGCGGCGATATCCGGGTTGAGGATACTGGAGAGGACGTTTCGATCGTGGGGTGGGTGCACCGTGCCCGCGACCACGGCGGAAAACGGTTCGTTGATCTGCGGGACCGGGCAGGACTGGTACAGGTCGTGTTCTCCCCGGAGGAGACCACGGAGTTCCACCGGACGCAGGACTTCGGCCGTGAATGGCTGGTCCAGGTCACCGGAACGGTGCAGGAACGGCCGGACGGCACCAAGAACGAGGACCTGGATACGGGAGATATCGAGATTCATGCCTCCGACTTCGAGGTCGTGAACGAGTCCGAGATGCCGCCGTTCTCCCTGGACGAGGAGAAACGGAACGAGACCCGGGAAGAGCTCCGGATGGAGTACCGGTACCTGGACATGCGGAAGCAGCGCGTCGCGGACAATATCCGGAAACGCCACGCATTCCTGCAGGCCTGCAGAGAATACCTGAACGATAATGAATTTCTGGAGGTGGAGACGCCGTACTTAACAAAATCTACTCCGGAGGGCGCAAGAGATTTTGTGGTGCCGGCGCGGAACTTCCCCGGAAACTTTTATGCACTGCCGCAGAGCCCGCAGCTGTTCAAACAGTTATTGATGGTTGGCGGCATGGAACGGTACTACCAGGTGGCTCGATGTTTCCGGGACGAGGACACCCGTAAGGATCGGCAGCCAGAATTTACACAGCTCGACCTTGAGGTCTCGTTCATGGATCAGGATGACTTCCTCACGATGATGGAGGAACTGGTCACCAATGCCCTTGCTGAAGCGTTCAGGGTGGAGATCGAGACCCCGGTTGACCGTATCACGCACGAGGAGGCGATGAACCGGTATGGCTCGGACCGGCCGGACCGCCGGTACGGCATGGAGCTGCATGACGTATCCGACCTGGTGAAGGATTCGGAACTCAACATCTTCTCCAGCACGGTCGAATCAGGCGGTGTGGTGAAGGGCTTCCGGCTGGAAGGCCATGCCGACGACCTGTCGAACAACGATATGGATGACCTGATAGAGTTCGCGCAGGAGGAGGGTGCGGGCGGACTGATCTGGATCAAGCTGACCTCCGAAGGGTTTGAGAGTCCTGTTGAAAGTTATCTGGAGACAGAGGTCATGCGCTCCCTGATCTCCGAGTTCGATGCGCAGGCCGGGGATGTATTGTTCCTGGTTGCCGACGATATCCGCACGGCGAACCCCGTGCTTGGTGCGCTCCGTCGGCACGTTGCGGAGCGGTTTGGCATGGACGCGGAAGCGGAGGGCTATGATCTGTACTGGATCGTCGACTTCCCGATGTTTGACGAGCAGGACGGACAGGTTACGCCGGAGCACCACCCGTTCACCATGCCGAAGCATCCGGACCGGCTGGAAAATATCGATACTGATGACACCGATGCACTGCTGAACCTGGATTCGGATGCCTACGACATCGTGCTGAACGGGTTCGAGATCGGTGGTGGCTCCCGCCGTATCCACGACCCGGACCTGCAGAACACGATCTTCGATATTCTCGGTCTGTCAGAGGACGAGGTGGATGAACGGTTCGGCTGGTTCGTGGACGCGTTCCAGTACGGTGCACCCCCGCACAGAGGTATCGCGTTCGGCATCGACCGCATCCTCATGATCATGCAGGACGAGCCGAACATCCGCGAAGTCATCCCATTCCCCAAGTCCAAATCCGGATACGACTACCTCACCGGCGCACCAGCGGAACCGCGCGACGACCAGCTGGACGGCCTTGGTATCGAGGTTACCGTGGAGAAGCAGGATGAAGAGTGATGAATTATCCGTATTTATGGAGCATTAGTACTACAATGAAGAGCGTAGAGCCGAAAATTATCAGATAAGCTTCTGGATGTCCCATCTCGTAAAACTGCAATGAGACCTGGCTACCGGCAAAAAAGACTATAGCGGAGGAAAGAAGAAGGTTGATTTTGCTGCTGCGCTCAAGCTGAGCATATACTTTTTCAAGAGATTCGATAAGCTTCTTCGTATTCTTTCTCTGCTCCTCCAGCAACTCTCTTTTGTCCATTCTATAGTCAGGTCCTCCCATTCTATACCCTCTTTAGCTCGTAGTCCAGGATTTCCTCGCCATCCGCGTCAAAAATAGAATGCGGTGTCAAAATCCGTGCTGGTCGTAGTCCGGAAGCAGTGTGGTGTCGATCTGGTCTACGGCCGTCTCGTACCGGTAGGTGCGACGTCTGTCCGGGGCGAACATGTCAAACTGGACGGCAAAGGTGTCGGTTCCGTTTTCAACTGTCACGTTGTACATGGTATAGACCTCGTCAAACGCATGGAGTTCCGCGGCAGCCATTGTACCGGTCCGTTCCGGATCATCTTCACGGAGCCCGTATGTCTCCGGGACATCGTGCAGTAATCTGACCGGTAATGGTTGCGGGGCCGGATACGGATCGAACGATGTCCGGGTAGGAATCTCGGTCGCATACACGTTGTCGGCCGATTCAAACACGTCAGCAGTGTCTTCAATCGATACGTCCACCATCCCTATACTCCCCTCCATCGTTCTGATGGAAAGACAGTATTTTATGTATACGGGAGGGCGCAGATACCGGCTTAGAAGTCTTCAAGGCCTCGCTGTTCATGTTTCTCCTTGATGCGTTGGGCGGTGCTCCAGCTGGTCCGAGTCTCATCCGGTAGTTCGCCGTTCCGCAGTATATACTCTTCCAGAAACGTAGTTGTCTTCTCATCGTGCGGGTATCCGGTGTTGACATCGACACCGTACCTGTTGTTGAGGGCGGCGACGTGGTGTTCTCGCTCCGATTTGGCAAGGATGGATGCGGCGGACACGATCGGGTAGTTCTCATCCGCCTTGTGTTCCGCGACGATTTCAAGGTCTTGATACCGCGGCACGTCCGGCAGCTCGTTCCGGATCTTTTTCCCGAACCGGTCACCGTCCGGCTCTGGCAAATCGATCACGACTTTGTCCGGTTCCAGTTCCTGAATGATATGGACGAAGCCATTGATCTCGATCCTGTTCAGGCTCATGATCTGCCGGAGTTCATCGATCTCGGTGGCGGTCACCTCTTTCACGTGGGTGTCCAGCGCCACGTCGGTGATCTGCGGCACGAAGGCTTCGCGCTGATCATCGTCCAGCTCCTTGGAATCCTTGAGTTCCAGTCCGTTCAGCGTGTCCATATCTTTCTCGTCAACGAGCACGCCGCCGATGAACATGCTGCCCAGTACGGGGCCGCGTCCTGCCTCGTCTATCCCAAGAAGCTTCATCAGGAGGGTATACGTACCGGAATGCTTTAAATCCTGCTACTGGGTGAGGTAGGTGTGGATCGCGTCTTCCGGACTGTTTGCGATGAGTACGGCGTCTTCGACCGGCATGTAGGATTCATGTTCCTCCAGACGGAGAAAATCCTGGTTTTCAAGGATGGCGTACGCCCGGTCGCCGTTCACGGCCTGGATCTCCGAAACGAGGAGTTCACTGTTGTGGACCAGTTCCTCGCCCATAAGACGTCGCATCTCGATATCCTGTGGTTCATCTGCAAAATAAAGTCGCTGCTGGTCGAAGGATGCTGGCTCGATCCGGAGGTGGCCGTCGGTCTCGTCAAACCCGTAAAGATCCCACCAGTCAAGGCGTGGCGCCGAACTCGGCCGGTCAGTGTACTGCAGTAACAGGTCGTACAGAGCGATATCCTGGGTTTCACCGCGAAACGTGAACTCCATCCGGACATCTCTCGGGGAGAGATGTGTCTCAATATGCACATAGCTGTCGTCGCAGTTCGCTCCTGGGCTTGTATCGTCATCTGCCGTTTTATTCTGCTGGCGGTACGCCTGTTCGGGTTGCGATGGTTCGCGTAGCGCTATTCCGGCTGCAAATGACGTGGCTGCAGCGGCCAAAAACGTTCGTCGTTTCATCGTGTACAGTGTGTAGCGCCCGTACTGTTTTAAGCAGAGGTATAGATGTCTTTGACAGGCTGAACTGCAATTATGTGCAGTTCGGTCGATGTAAAGGAGCCAGGACCCGTTGCACCGGATTCGTCGGGAGAAAGTTATCTGTCGATCCAGGACCGGATATAACCGCGATCATCACAGTCCAGGAGGTATCGTCGTTCAAAGTTTTTGCGGAATGCCCCGTCTTTGAGGCGTGTTCCTCGACGGTCTTTCGGTTCTTTGGCGAGAAGGTCCTGGACCTGGACGGTGTCGATGCTGTATTCCACATGTCCCTGGCCATCTCGAAGCTGCCAGTCAATGTCGTGATCGGCCCCGTTCATCCTGACGGTATAGCGATCGACGCTGTCGGCACTGCGGATACGCCGCTCCGGTCTGAGATCCCAGAGTTCGTCAATCATGATCTCCAGCAGGTTCTGCATGTAGGGCGCAGGATCATGATCATCAAGAAATGCATGGTAATGCGGGGTGTCGTCAATGACGTAGTTACAGGGATCAAGCTTCGTATCAACTTCTACGACTGCTTCTGCATCCCGGATGGTGGCAGTGGCTCTCCGGTCATGTACTTGCTTCCACAGTTCTTCGTACCGTTCATCATCTACGTCCGTAAGCCGATCGATGTGCTCGCCTTCCTGAACGCGTCCTTCGATCGCCGATCTCCGTTGATCAAATTTATCAGACTGGCTGGTCATACATCCGGCAACACCTGCCATACTGCCTGCTGCTGCCGCACCAGCATATTTCATGACGTCCCGGCGGTTGAACGTATATTCCTCGGCATGTTCCCGTTCCAGCATATATGAACCACTTAACAATAGTAACATTAATAAATGAGTGGGGTGTATAAGTGAGTCTTCGAAGTGAGAGGAATTTATTCGAACGTTTCCACGTTTTCCGTACCGGTGGCTTCCCCTTCTTCGGCTTCGACCGGTTCCCAGCGGTCTTCCAGCTGGTCCATGATCTCGGGGAGGGTGGTGTATTCCAGTTCCTCCATGGGGAGCCGGTGTGGTTCGAACGGGCCGTGACGCCGCATGTAGTCTGCCTGTTCGTTCGCTTTCTCCCGTGCATGGTCGAACGCCGGGTCATCGAACAGGTCGCGGGGCCCAACCAGTTCGCCGTCGTTCAGCTGGAACCCGGCAGCGATACAGCGCGGTGGGCCATCGAACCGCGTGGTCTGTGAGTGGTGGAAGGGCACCGGCATGACAGGACCCTGGTGGGAGCCCCGCATCCAGCCTGATACGAGGTGGGGGAATGTGAACGGTTCCAGTACCTCTCCCAGTGCGGGCAAACCGCTCTGCGACCGTACCACGGCAACCGGGTCGTCCTTGCCCACGTATTCTCCGGCCACGTCCACCAGTTTCTCCGTGGATATGGCGGCGACCGGCTCGTCCGGATTGTTCTTGTTTCCGTCGCGGGGATACACGCGTTTGATGACGTACCGTGACTGGGCGCCGATCAGTGCCAGCAGTTCGTGCTGGTCCTCCGGCATGTTCAGCATGACTTTTTCGTGCTTCCGCACGTCCCATACCTCGAACCGGAATCCTTCGTTCATGCTGGGATCGATGACAAGGCCGGCCGTGTTGAACGGATCACCAAACATCCTGTAGATCGGCAGGTTGAACGCACCGGGCTCCGTCTTATCCATGCCGAACACCACCAGTGGGTCGGACGGGCGCTCCGTGAACTCGAGCTCTGCCGCTCCCGGTCCGAGTCCGCGGACGTTCCCGGAGAATGAGTAGGACAGCAGGTCCTGTCCGGCACCGTACAATTTCAAATCCTGTGCGACACTGGTGCCTGCCTGGAACGCGTCCCATGCCAGGGAATGGATCTCTTCGGAGTCCTGGCCGCCTCGGTGCGTCATGATAAGATGCATATCATCACCGGCATGCGTGATATGGAAATCCTCCAGGATGTCGCCATGCTGCTGCAGGTGCTGGTGTGCTGCATCCATCACATCGTCATGTACGTTTGAGTGTCCGACGTAACCGCCGATATCTGCCTTTATTACGGAAACCGTGACTTTATCCACCTGAACCACCAATCGTAATACATCGTATTACCGCAGGGATTTAAAGGTACCGGTTATCACGGGTAACGGTGCAGGTGGAAACAGCATCAGGTTGTTCGGCGGCCACCGGCAAAGATGAACAGTCCTGCAAGCAGTGCGATCAGCATGACATGCAGGTGTGAGATGCCGGGGGCTGATACGTCCACTCCCGGGAATCCCATGCCAACCCGGACCATGATCTCGTCGTGGTTGGTCAGGTCGGTACGCGACGAGTTAACGGTTCCTTCAAGCGTGCCCTGTCCGATAGCGGTTGCTTCAACGGTGATGTTGACGTTTTCCTGGGAATCTGCCTCCACATCGACGTTACATTCCGTATAGGAGGGATTACAGGCATGTACGTGGCCTGGATCGTCATCGATTCTTACGGTCACAAGTCCGTCCACAAGTGCATCCCCGTGGAGTGTGAAGACGATGTCGTCGGTCGCCGGAAGCGGGTTGACGATGGTTGCTGTGAGGACGGTGGTGTCGTTCACCTCCAGATCCTCCAGGTCACGTGGAAGAATGTCGCCGTTCTGTGCCGCTACAGGTCCTGAAAGCAACACAAGGAGTGCAGCACAGAGCAATAGTTTCCTCATAGATGGTTGTATGGGATGCCCGGTTAATAATTATTGTGTCTCCCGACCAGTATTCAGGGTATTGTCCCGCGTCTACCAACATTTATAATGATTTGACGGGCTTTCACTAACTAGCGGGGTGGAGCAGCCAGGAGTGCTCGTCGGGCTCATAACCCGGAGGCCGGTGGTTCAAATCCATCCCCCGCTATGTTCGGATTTGATGTCTTCGCACCGCCTGTGCTCAGGGTTCAAATCCATCCCCCGCTATTCTTCGCTGTCGCAACGTTCTGTCCAGAACATTGCTCGAACAATCTCCTTGGAGGAGATTGTGACGCTCAGAATAGGATTGGAATCGCCATCTGCCGGACGGCAGAAGTCGGTGCCCCGCTATCAGTTCTTCAAGAGATTTCCCTCAACACTATTTTTAAACGAACGGAACGAATAGCAGGCTGTTGGTGGCAGGTAATGGGTGACGGTGATACTGTGGTCGAGAACCGACACTTGCTGTGGGGCACGTACTTTCTGGTGGCGTCCGGCGTCTTCTTCGTGCTGCACGGGATCGGGTTCCTTTACCGCACATACTACGTGGAAGGATTCGAGATCGGGGTGAACGATCTGGGAGGTGTCACCGCTGCAGAGCTTGCAGCAAACAGTCCAGAGATTATGTCGTACATCAATCATCTCCACGTCAATGTTGCGGGGGCACTGATCGCGATGGGTGTCGGCATGATCCTGCTCGCCTGGTATGGTGTCCGCCACGGCCACCGGTGGGCGTGGGCCGCCACCATCGTAATACCGCTGGTCTTCGCCGCTTTCAGTCTTCCGGTCCACCAGACGGTCCTGTTCGATTTCGACGCATTGATCCATCTCGGACCCGCTGCCATCGGCGCACCACTGCTTATTGCTGGTGCTGTACTCTCGTATACTGGACTGCGATCTGTATCCGAACGGTGAGTACATTCTATTCGATGATATCTTTCAGCACGTTCAGGACGATGTCGCGGTTGTTTTCCGTGTACAGGATATGGGCTTTTCCGTTTCGGGGCTCGGTGACGGAGATACCCATCGCCATGTTGTCAAAGACTGTTGCCAGCTCTGCCGCGATGTCTTCCCGGCCGTGAATGATGAATCGGGTTCCGTCGTCCTCGATTCGCTGTACCTGCATCCTGGTTTACACCGTATAAAATAGAGAATTGGGTGGAACAGGTTTTTTACACCCGTTCCGTGGTTAGTTGAGGTCTGCGTCCAGTTCGTCGACCTGGTGCTTGAACTTGAGCAGGAGGTTTTCGGTCTGTTTCAGTGACTTGTTCATTCGTTCCTTTTCTTCCTGTACAGCGTCAAGCTCCCGTTCAAGGGACTGTTTCTCTGCTGCGACTTCTTCCTTCTCGTCCTTGAGATTGTTCAGCTTGTCCCGGAGATTCTGTACATCGTTCTGCTTCTCTTCGATCGCGTTCTTCAGTTCTCTCCGTGTGGACTTCAGGTCTGAAACGGTGTCTTCAAGCTCCTCCTTTTCGTCCGTGAGCTGCTTGAGACGCTGCTTGAGGCGGTCACGCTCCCGTTTGATCATCACGGCCTTGTTCGCGTCCTCCTCAAAGTTGTCTACCAGCTCCTGCAGGTCTTCAACCCGTCGATCCGGGTGCACCTGTCCTTCGTGGACGTGCATTCCTCGAATGGAGTCAAACGTGTCCCCACATTCGGGACACTCGTATGTCTCATCTGCGTCTGCCATAGTATCGAACCTATTTCGTTATTCAGGCCGCGCTGGCTTTTATATGTTCCCGTTGTCCATTACCCCTCATATACATAGTGTATCAGCCAGAACGGTTGACAGCACTATTAAATATCCTGCCGGGTAATTGCTCGTTGGAATGAAAGCAGTCATCTCAGTGGGCGGCGCAGTGATCGCGGACGCGGTGGAACACGATGATCTGGAGCTGTACGTTGACGCGTTCCAGCAGCTCGCGGAACAGGTCGAAACCCTTGTCATCGTCACCGGTGCCGGCCCCGTCAAAAAGTACATCCGTGCCACCAGGCACTTCGACGTGCCGGAAGCACGGAAGGACATGATCGGGATCGCCGCCACACGGATGCAGGCGTCATCCCTTGCTGCCGCTCTTGGTGCGAACACCCGTATCCCGGAGACGCTGGAAGAGGTGGCGGAGATGACGCATATACATGATATTATCGTGCTCGGCGGTCTTCTGCCGGGCCAGTCAACGGATGGTGTTGCCGCGGAATGCGCCGAGATCATCGATGCAGACCGGTTAGTGATCGCGACCACGGTGGACGGCGTGTACAGCGAGGATCCGCAGGAGAATGCGGATGCGGAACGGTTAGCGTCGCTGACGTACCGGGAGATGCTGGATCTGGTGCGTGATCAGCAGGCTGGTGCTGGGGGATACGCGTTACTGGATATCACAGCGGCAAAGCTGATCGAACGCTCCCGGATCGAGACCGTGGTGCTGGACGGCCGGGACCCGGATACGCTTACCGCCGCGCTGGACACGGATCATGGCGGAACCGTCGTTGAAGGGTAGGGTGCTGTATGCTTGAACTGACGTATATCGTGTTCGCGCTTGCACTGGCGTATCTGCTTGATCTGCCGGTGGTCTATGCGATGATCGGAAGCGTTCTGCCGAACGTTGACATGCTGTTCAATGCACCGTTCCCGTTCGTGCCACAGGGTATCCTGCATACGCCGCTGTTCGCCGTAACAGTTCTGATCGTTGTATACCTGGCAACGGACCGCGGACCGGTGGCGCTGGCTGCCGGTGTCGGGGTCCTGTCACACCTGTTCCTTGACACGTTGACCGCATTAGGCGTAATGTGGCTGTACCCGGTGAGCACCGGACACGTTGCATTCAACCTGTTTCCGGCGACCAGTCTCTCAGCGAACGTTGCGGTGATAGCGTACAGTGTGCTGGTTACCGTGGTGTGGCGGTACCGGGCTGAGGTGAGACGATGGACGAGACGATGAAACGGTTGCTCGCGGCCGCACTGCTGGTTGGCGGCGTGGCGGCGGCAGGCGCGATCACGGGTGAACCGCTTGAGGGCGGTGTGCAGGTGCTGTCCGGGGAGCAGTACAGCGTGCAGTGGCTGTTGCAGGAACGGCCGGTGGATGCAGAGGTGCAGGTGGTTGGGACGGTGGTGCATGTGCAGGACCGGGGTGGTGCTTATCGCGGATCGATCCAGGCGGAGACGTTCTACGAGGTTGTGG
>JALDAF010000029.1 GCA_022729315.1 Candidatus Nanohalalkaliarchaeum halalkaliphilum
GGTGGATATCGATGCGAAACGGATCGTTGGTGTGACCACAGAACAGATCGAAATGATACAGGAGGAGTATGAAGAGGTTGATGTCAGGAGCGGCGTCCAGTTCATCGTGGCGTACCCGTTCGCAGTCATCCTGCTACTGGTATTCGGTGATCCACTGCTGTACGTGATGCAGATCCTCATGTAGATATAATCAGGGACAAAGGGAGGCGTATGCACCACCGGTCCAGGGTGAATCCAGGGTGAAACGTGTTATTCGATGATCGTTGGCTGTTGGGAGGAGTCCTGGCTGAGATCATCGGAGAGTTCGTCTATCTGTCCTGCCAGGTAGTCGATCTCTTCCCGGACACGCCGGAGCTGCTTCTCGTTCTTCAACACGTTCTGTGCCAGCGTCTTCATATGTTCATGGGATTCGCGGGATGGTCGTGGAGATTCATGCACCTCCACGTGGTCAACGGCCCGCTGCTGCTTCGCCACATGCTCCTCCCGTATCCCGACACTGTCCGAAACCTCTTCCTGTACACCAGTTATCCCTGCGCCTTTCTCCTGTTTCTGATCAAGTCCTTCCTCAAGTGCTTCCAGCAACATATCAATCTTCCGGTTCACCTTTTCATCTTCTTCCTCGAACCGTGCATTCAACTCTTTCTGTCCATGGATGATGCGTCCGATCTCGCTTTCAAAGAGGTTCTGTGATTCGGAAAGGGCGTCGATACGGTTGTCCTGCCCGTCCAGGTCCTCACGCAGATGTTCGATACGGACCAGAAGTTCCTCGATCCGGTTCTCCAGTGCGTCACTGGAGTATTCCAGCGCCTCCAGCAGTTCATCCTCCGCCATATCCGAACCGATACTGTTCTGAAGCCGGGTCAACGCGTTCTGAAGTGTGTCAAGCCGTTCATTCGCCTTCTTCCGGTGGTCTGCGTTCCGTTCAACGATGTCTGACAGGGACATCATGCTCTCCTGGACGTTGGATATGTCCTCCGTTACCCGTTCAAGTTCATCTGATACCTCTGCTGGTGATTGTTCCTCCAGTGATTCGACCCTGTCAACCAGTTCCGATGCCTCGGTATCTATCCATTCCTGTAGTTCACCGACCTGCGTCCGGACTGATTCCCAGTCCTCCAGCTCCTTTTCGATGGTCTCCCTGACCTCGTCAACCAGGTCACCGTCCTCAACGTCCTTTTTCAGCTGTGAGAGACGGGCCTCAAGTTCCTGGATGCTGCCGCGCAGCTCCTCATACGCATCGTCACTGGTGACGTCAGGTGCTTCCCGTAGCACATCCTTCAGGTGTGAAATATCTTCCTCCTGTTTTTCCAGGCTGTACTCGATCGCTTTCTCGTTTTCTTCAACCGTCTTCTCGATATCATCCAGTTTCTCGGATACCTCGTCAGGGAGCGATGTCACCGTTCCACCGGTCTCAAGTTCACCGGTTTTCAGTTCGTCTTTCAGTGCATCGACCTGTGCCTCGATAAAGTCGTGGAGATCCGCAGTGCTGATCTCGGACAGCTGATGCTTGATCCGTTTCACCTGGTCCTCCATCTCTTCACGCCACGCCGTTTCAACCGGCTGATCTGAACTGGTGGCACCGCGTTCCAGCCGTGTTTCGATGTCGTCTATGCTGTATTCGAGGGCTTCGACCTGTTCGTCCAGCCGCGTGTTGATACCGTCGATCTCTGTTTTCACGGTTTCAGCGTGCCGTTCATCCATCTTCTCAAGTTTCTGTGTGAACTCGTCCCGGAGCGCCTCCACCTGCTCAGATATCTCCGATGGAGATACCTCGGTGTCGGAATCCTCCATGTCATCTATCGCGGTCCGGAGCGAATGCAGTTCCGTATCAAGCCGTGTTTCGATGTCGTCTATGCTGTATTCAAGGGCTTCGAGCTGTTCGTCCAGCCGCGTGTTGATATCCGCAATCTCCGCTTTTAACTCGTCTGTATCCTGTGGTTCAACCGACTCCAGTTTCTGGTCGAACTCCTCCTCGAGCTGTGAAAGCTGCGTGTTCACCTCTTCCAGTTCAGACTGGACCTTTCTCCCGTGCCGTTCATCCATCTCCTTCAGTTTCTGTTTGAACGTGTTTTTGAACGGTTCCAGTTCATCGGAGAGGGTTTGTTCGACTTCGTCCTGTATCTGTTCGTGGATCTGTTCCGTTGAGGTGTCCGCCGATTCAGCATCGGTCCCTGTACCGGTCTGCAGTTCTTTCACCTTGTCCCGCAGCAGATACAGCTTATCGTATACATCATCAAGATCACGTCCATCCTTACTGCTCTTGGCTTCCGACACCTGGTTTGACAGGTGCTGGATCCGGTTCTCCAGTTCATCGATCTTCCCTTTCACGTCTTCTTCTTCCTGTGTCCCTTCAAGCTCCTTTATCCGGGTGTAGAGGTACCGCATCTTTTCATCAAGCCGCTGATCCGTGTTCTTCTCCTCCAGTTCCTGCAGCAGGCGGATTTTCTGACGGATATCGTCTTCGCTGTGCCCGACAAGCTCCTTGAGTACATCGATCTCGTCCTCGATAGCAAGATCCTGCAGCTGCTCCATCATGATCCGGTCTTCAAGACTGTCCATCCTGTGCCGGAGTCCCTTCACTGCCTTACGCAGGTCTTTAAAATCCTCCAGTTTGTCAGAATCTGCCATCGTGCTTATATATGGGGATGCGTCATATAAAAATTGCGCTGTCTACCCACTCCCGCCTTTTTTCGGACCATAATCGCTGTTTAATAGGCCAGTAACCGTTTTTTGGCCTGTTTATGCAGTTGGTCGCTGTACAGCCAGACTATCCACACAGCCAGCACTGTTACAGTGAGGCCCCACCGCCACAGGATATCGTGCAGCATATCGTAACTGACCCCGTACACCTCCACGAGATACACCATGGAGGTGATCCGACCGATGTTGGCGATGAGCAGTACAGGGACGCCGACAATGATCCCTCCAAGGGTTTTCCGGACGGATGCCCCGGTCGCCACGACCAGTGCGGTGAACGCCATCACAGATTTCCAGCCGGTACTGTCCCAGGACACGTCAAGCGTCAGACTCTGTGCGTCTATCACAGAACCGTAACTGGTTACATCCAGCCCTGCCAGTGACAGGATGACTGTGGAGATAGACGCGTTCACGGTTCTAAGCGTTGATGACTCCCATCCGGCGGCCATAACGACGTACACCGGGGCCGCCAGCACTGTGAACGTTGTCAGGAACAGCAACGTGTCGAACAATCCTTCCTGGTGTGCAGTCAGTGACTCCCGGAACCGCCGGTATCGTGCTACTGCATCGTCTGCCGCTTCCTGTATGATTCCAGCCATTCCATAAACTTCTCGGATTCGCCAGTTCTTAAAGCCTGTTCCGGATCCACGACGTACCCGGCATCAAGCTGTACCGGGTCATCCAGTGTGGAAAGGGAGATAACATCGATCCCCTTCTCCTGCAGTGACTGGTACGGTGCGGTCTGCTGCAACGAGGACGTTGTGACCACCGTATCAACGGTGTTACTGACCTCTCCACCGCTGTACGTGTCGCAGTAGACGATGTCCTCCTCTGTCTGCTGTAATGAGTCCACCCGTGGCACATGCAGCCAGTTATGCTCCAGTACCCTGTGAAGAGCACGCTGCAACGCCTGATTCTGTCCCTGCAACTGTTCTATCCTGGACTGTTTCTCCTCAACCTTGCTACGCAGCGTGTTGATCTCCCGGTTCCGCCTCTTCAACTCGTCCTGACTCACACCGGGGTCCGTACCGGTATCGTTCTCAAGCATCCGGATGTACTCTTCCAGATGCGTGATCTTATCCTCCAGCAGGTCGATCTTCTCCTTCCGTTTCTCTGCGATCGGCTTCCAGTCCTGTTGTGAGCGGGGTTCTCCTGTATCATCAGGAGTATCCGGTTCATCCGATTGTTCATTCTTCTGCACGTTGTTGATCGCAGCCGCCGTGGACACACCCTGTTTCAGTACCTGTTCGATCACGGTCCGTGTCTGTGCTGCATCCAGCTCCGCCTGTTCTGCACGTTCCCTCAGCGTGTCTATCGTATCCCCGAACTCCCGGTACGCGTATTCGGCTGCCGCCAGTGCATCGGTTGTATGTGCATCCATCCGTCCAGCATCGAATCGGTCCGTCAACCGGTCCTTGTACGATGCCTGGAGGTCTTCACTGGGAACGGATCGTACCGCTCCCATGTTGGACGCGACATCCTCGATCAGTGAAGGGATAGGGGATACGTCACTGCCGATGATCAAGGGGGGCCCATGAGAAACGATAAACTGGATGATCTGGTCCTTTGAGAAATTTTTTGCGCTTCTATAGCCCACCAGTTCACCGTCAAGATCCAGTACCGCGACTGCTGATGTGGTTCCTGGGTCGATACCGATGATCCGGAGGTCTTTCGAACCAGTCGTTATGCCTGAAATCACCCTATATAGTCCTTTTTCACGATTTCTTTTATACGTGCGGCCTTCTCCTCACCGATCCCCTCAACCTTCCTAAGTTCGGTTTCGGACGCGGTGAAAATATTTCGAACACTTCCGAAATGTTGAAGTAGCCGTTCCGCCAGTGTGTCGGACACGTTCGGCAACCCGGCCACGATAAACTTCTGCAGTTCGGCCTCGGTCTGCGGGCTGCGTTCACCCCGGATCGTGATACTGCGGTCCTTCTCCTCCTGTTCCCGCCGTGCCAGGGCCGCCAGCAGCTCCGCCGTCTCGTCCTCATCCTCTGCCCAGAGGATCGGTATGCTGTAGTCCAGCACGATCGATGACAGGGCACCACGGATCGCGTTCGGATGCACGTTCCGCTGCCCGAACAGGTCGTCGCCCTCGATGATGATCAGCGGATATGGGAACTCCTCTGTCAACTCCTTCAACTGTGGAAACAGCCGGTTATCGATCAGGGATGAAACGAAATCCTCGGCCGTCTTCCGCTCCACCGCCGCCCGGTCAGACACCAGGAAATCACCGACATCCAGCCGTGTACTCCGTACCGTCACATCGTTCCTCGCCAGCTTCTTCATAATCCTGTTCTCCCGGTCATCCGCATAGATGATGAACCCGGCATCCGGATTCTCGTGTCTCTGCTCATCCACGGCTGGATCAGCATCCTCATCTGCATCGGTATCGTCTTCACCGGATGTATCACGCTCCGTATCTCCCGAGGTATCATCGGGTTCCAGGCCATCCTCTTCAGTATCCATGTCCGTCGTATCCTCCACGTCCTGGTCGTCCTCTCCCGTCTCTTCACTGTCATCCGTCCCGTTGTCGGCGTCGAACCCGTCAAGCGATTTCTGCCCGCCAAGCATCTGACCCTTTCCGGTTCCGGCTTCGGTGGCACTGCCGTTATCTTTCAGGTCGTTCATGATCTGTTTCATCCGTTTCTCCTTGTTCTTGGCGCTCCAGTAGTATCCCTCATCCCGTGTGTTCTTCGCCATCAACACGTATATCTCTCCTTCCTCCTGCCGCCCGGTCCGCCCCTTCCGCTGGATGCTCCGGACCTCGGATGGGATCGGCTCGTAGAACACGACGTAGTCCACGGCCGGGATGTCCAGTCCTTCCTCGCCCACCGATGTCGACACCAGAACGTTGTGATCGCCGTCACGGAACTGTTCCAGGATGTTCAACTGCTTTTTCTGGGTGAACCCGTCCTTCTGCCCCTTGAACTTGACCGGTGACAGATGCTGCACATCCTCCAGTCTATCATGCAACAGGTCCACCGTGTCCCGGAACTGGGTGAACACCATGGCAGAATCCCCGTCCGTCATCTTCTCCCGCAGCAGCGTTTCCAGCTCCGCCATCTTCGGATGTTCCTTGCCGTTCCGGTACATCCACTCCGTCACCGCCACCGCGTTCGTGAAGTCCTCATCATTCAGTAATGTGCGGGCGGCTTTCGTGCTTTTATCCTTCTTCATCTTCTCGAAGAACCGGTACAGCGGCTGAACGCCCTGCGTCTCCAGCAGCTCCAGCGCGTGCTGGATCTTCATACAGGCAGCGACGTGGGACATGCCCTGGTACAGGTCCGGGTTGTCCTCGTTCTGCATCCGGGATGCCAGCTGACCGCGCAGCTTCAACAGATCCGTCTTCTTCACGTTCGCGGTCGAATCGATCAATCCCAGCTTCTTCAGCTTCTTGAGCCGAGTGCGCTGCGCCGCCTCAAGGTGGCGTTTCACCCGTTTGAAATGGTTGTCCAATTCCACTTTCTTCCAGTGCGTTGTCTTGGTCTCGATATACGGTTTCACGTCCGGGTCATCCTCGGTCCGGATCTCGAACCCGTCGATGTACAGGTCGTCAGCGATCCGTTCGATCTTCTCCCGGTCCCCGCCCGGTGACGCCGTCAACCCCAGGATACGCGGATCCTCCGATTGCTCCACGTACCGGTCCGCGATAAACGTGTACGGGTAGTCGCCGGTGGCCCGGTGCACCTCATCGAATATCACGAGGGAAACGTCTGACAGGTCGAGGCGGCCGTTGATGATATCGTTCTCCACCACCTGCGGCGTTGCAAAGAAACATCCGACCTCCTTCCACACCTCTTCCCGTTTCTCCGGACGGGTGTCCCCGGTCAATACCTCGTATATGTCGGTTTCAACCTTTAACGCCCGCCTGAACGAATCCCTGTGCTGCTCCACAAGTGGCCGTGTCGGCGCCAGCATCAGTATCGTCGATCCGGGCTGCTTCTCCAGCCGGTGCGCCGCCAGTAGGATGCCGACCGCGGTCTTCCCCAGTCCGGTGGGAAGCACGACCAGCGTGTTCTCCTGGGCGGCCTGGGCGCTGATCACCTCCTGGTATGTCCGGGACTCCAGTGCCTCGTCCTTGATCCGCGGATGATCGATATAAGAACTACCGTCAACGGACTGCTGGCCCATGTCGTTACGAGGGATGCAAGCTTGATAAGATTGCAGGATGCCCAGGGAACGGCTGGTTAGGGACGGTGATATGTCCTTCCGAACATCTTCAGCGTCCGGACGGCGATATAGAGGGTGATCATCACACCGATTGCGGCGATCATTGTCCCCTGATCCAGCGGCAGCTCAGTATAGATCCATGCGATCGTGATATAGGTTGTCGTGTAGACCACGAATCCGGACGAAATGAAGAATGCGATCGTCTTCGGCATGAGATGGAAGAAGTTGATGGTGGCAAGAACCATGCCGACAGCGATGATGGTGAATGCAACAACAAACCGTTGATCTGCACCGGAAAACGCCAGACTTCCTGTCTCCAGGAGTATCACTGACTCAAGCTGGTGGTTCAGTGTCTGCCAGTCAAATCCTGTCGGAGGAAGTTCGTAGAGCAGCACCATCCCTGTCGCAGCCAGGATGAAGGCATTTGACACGGCTGCTCCCCATCCCAGTTCCTCGTACCGATAGCGCCCGTAATAGAATGAAACGATCAGTAACCCGCCGAGCAGTGGGAGAACGGAGGGGAGGTAATCCGGGTTGTGGACAGGGAAGAACAACATCAACTGGTACCGCTGTAGTATCGTGTCTTGATCCTCTTCAAGCATACTGTATGCCATTTCCGCGTCTGCCGCCTCGGGGAGGTATGGACTGTGATCGATGTCAGCCGGTGCAAACAGCGCGATCAGTCCGCCGATGGCCACCATCAATATCAGTACGCGAAGCAACGTCGTATCTCCAAGTCTGCCAGTCATGTTCTGTACACACTGTTATCACCGGTGGTATTAGTAGATTGACGCTGGTACCGGGAACGTGAGGATCTTCGTTCAGGGCTGCTTCTCCATGTCAAACTGCTGGCAGGATAACTGATTACCGGGTTTCAACGGGTTCTGCGTCTCCGCCGATCCCTGGGTGGCGGTGTCTGCTGGGACTGTAGCCGTTGTGGCGCAGGACTGTCCTGCCGTTTACGGTACAGATAACCTCCGCCCACAACCAGTGCTATCACGATGAACGCGCCGAGTATCAGGAGAAGGGGAAGAGAATCTCCGTTGCAGTATTCCTGTTCGATATCGGTCGTGGGTTGATCGCAGATATGCTGAACGAGATCCAGGGAGGCAAGCACTTCACCATCCTTCAACAGTTCCGCGGTTACCGCATCCGCATGATACGGTACTCGCGCGTAGAACCGCAACTGGTCTATTTCAGTGTCGCTGTGGTCACCGTGGAAGGCGATATGGAAAATGATATGAGTCTCTGTCTCGTAGACCGTGCGGCCATCCACATCACGCAACACGAGATCGTAGTCTCCCTGTCCACTTCCTGGCACGCGCACATTCGCTCCTTCGGTGATGCGGGCAGTTTCGTCGCTCACGTCATAGTCGGGCGTGATATCGAACTCCACGACGAAGAGCTGGTTTTCTGGCTCTGCTGATGCAACACCGGTCAGACCGATTATCAGCACGAGACCAATCAAGAGTCCGGCTATCCGCATGATACCACCTCGTTGATCTGATCCAGCCACGCATCATAGGTGTCCGGATGGACATCAATATCAACATGAAGACCGGTTGGACATGAGTCCATGGACTCCACGTTCCAGGCATTCCCCATGATGTTCGCTGCACCGTCAGTGTACCGACCACAGTATCCTTCCCGATCATGATCTCCCTCGTATTCGTGGGATTGATCGGCGGAATGTATCTGGCAGGCATCGTCCATCTGGTTACCGGACTGGTCGAAGAGAACTGCCTGCCACCACAGCCCGTCGTCACGGGGCCATTCGTTCAGACATCCGGTTGAATAACGTCCGTCCCAGTCCTCCCAGATACCGAGATTGTATTCGTCACAGAGATTGAACAGGTGTCCCATCTCGTGTGCATACGTTATACTGTCGATTTCCTCTGGCAGCCCGTTGAACATCACGACACGGTCCTGGTTCGGAACGGCGTACGGTCCTGGACCGTCACCGCCGCCACAGTCCGTTTCTTCTGCGATGACAACATGGGCGTCCGCGTCATCATCGGGAAGCGGTGCACCAGCGTTACCAAATCCATCGTCACCAAGGTCATGCCCCTCATCGGTGATCGTATAGGTTACATCGGTCGGACATTCACCGAACGGTGTATGGTCCAGAAGACCTTCAAGATACCGTGTTAAACGACTCTCAAACTCTGATGTATCCACGTAGGAAGGATCGTCAGCTCCAAAGTATATATTGTATTTCCCTTCCTCCGCCCCGTGACCTATCAGAAGGATCTGATCCAACGCGGGGGAAGTCCAGTCGTTATTCCCCAGATGACCGATCTCACAACCGTCCGCAGTCTCGTACGTGTAATCCGAGTTATACGGACACTCCAGCTCCACGGTACCTCCTGGGTCGAGACAGTACTGTTGCTCCCGTGAAAACTGCTCAGCATCAGCGATATCCTCCTCACAGGCCTCGATATCCTCTTCAGGGATATCATCATCCGGTTCGTCAATGTCGTCAGAACCCCCTGTACCACCGATCCCGCCGACACCGTCTCCATCCGCATCGCCCAACGCGGATTCGAATGAGCTCCGGAGACCTGAGACGACCCGGTCTATCTGGCTCGTGGTTTCATCGTATGCCTGGGCGGTATCTCCCTCTGCCTGCTGTGTGCCGGTTGAAAACAGGTAGAATAGGAATGCAGCAGCCAGCAACACGAGCACGATCACAACAAGGACTTTGATGACGGAGGTGACACCCTTTTGGCTGCGCATGGTGTTACATCGTGGATGCCCGGATAAAAAGATTTACGTGTCAGCAGATAGTTTATTCTAACGGCGGGTCATGTTCGTCCCCGGTCCTTGATCGCGGTCGGTGTTCCACCGGCGTGCCAGCTCTTCCGTGGGCGGACCTGCACAGGGTACACCCGCTCAGAGTTGTCGTCAAGGATGACGGCGGCACCGTTCTGCCGCGGCAGGTTATCGATGAGTTCCGTGATGTTGTACCGCATATAGGTCTGCATGATCTCTCCCAGTGCCTCGATATCGGCCTGGGCCGTCAACCGGTGCACGAACATGATATCCATCTGGGACAGGAAATTTGCGTTGATGCGGGCAGGCTGCTGCGTTGCCAGCACGACCGAAACACCGGGTTCTCTCCCGATCTTCGCCCACTGAAGCAGCGGCTCGGATGCCGGTGTCTGTCCCTCATCCGGGATGTACTGGTGAGCCTCGTCGATCAACATCCACACGATCGGTGAATCCGAGGTCGGAAGTCCTTCCATCTCCTCCAGCTCTTCCACCCGCTTCGACTCCATCCGCTGCTTCAACACTTTCCGTGCCAGCAGACCGACGACCAGTGCACGAACCGACCATCCACGGCTCAGGCTTTCAAACATGCTTACATCGAGGATTGAAACGGTCTCTCGCTGTGTCAGCTCCCGGACCGTGATCCCGTCCGGTGAGAAGATCCCCCAGTCATCCGCTGTGGTGAACCGGTTGACAAGAGCGCGTCGTACATCGATATCGAACTCATCATGATCCTTTATCGTCCTGATCATGTCCTGGATCGAGAACCCGGTCCCTTTCTCCCGTTTCAGTTTATCGATCACCCGTTCCAGGAGGATGCCGTACGGAGAGGTGGGATCGATGTTGAACGCGAGCTCCCAGTCACCGGAGTTCATCTCCCCTGGCTTGATAGCGAACGTCCGGTCAAACGGGATACCGTCCTCCCGGCATTTCTCTTCGTGTCCCTCCGGGATAAGCAGTCGGACGTTCATAGATTCCGGGCCGAGATCCCACCGGTCAAGTATGGCTCCATCCTCATTGTTCGGATACTTCATCGACCAGAAGATCCCCATGCTGTCGATCATGATCGTGGAGAGATTGTTCCGGACCGCATCATCCGCATTCACAAGCTCTTCCGCAACAGTCCCCATCGTATAACTTTTACCCTGGCCACGTTTCCCGAAGATGCCCATGACGTGCGGCCGGGCGATGTCCATCCGCACCTCGTTCCCGAGACTGGCCTCTTTCTGCTCTCCCAGGATGTGTTTCCCGAGGAACCCGGTTCCTTTCATCTCACCGAACTCCTCAACATCGCCTTCATCACGGCCAACGGTGATACGCGGCATAGTATAAGGTGGGATGCGATGGCATAAAATAGTTGTGGCACGCCAGGTTCTTGGCCGGTGTGCGGTAGGGGTTTAAAACAGGTAATACAATATAAGGTGTATGGCAGACTGGGAGGACGATCGCATCAGGACCGGGATCGATAAACTGATGAAATACCTGGAGCGGGAGAAGGAGGTCAACGTATCGGAGGCAGCGGATTCTCTCGATGTTGACAGGGATACCGTGCTCACATGGGCAAAGTCCCTTCAACAGTCTGGACTTGCAGAGATCAAATACACTGCCCGACGTGGCCGGATACTGCGTATCGCGGGAGGTCCGGATGATACCGAAGAAACGGTGGAAGAGGCCAAGGACAGGGTCTCCCAGCATATCCAGAAACTGTCCTCGCTGGCCGAGGAACAGGCACGACTGGAACGGTTCGAAAACGTGATGAAGCGCATGGAGAGCCGGTTAGAGGATGATGAACATACTGCAGACAGCCTTCTCGAGGAGTATGAAAAGATGGGTGCAGACCTGGAGGAGCTTGAGGAGTACCTGAACGATGTCAGAGCCGTGGAAACAGATATCGGAGAGCTCGAATCACATATCGATGAGTTGAAGCAGGATCTGAAGGTGCTTTCTGCAGTTGGCCGGAACAGGATTGAAGCACTGCATGATGGAGAGGAGGTGGAAATCCCACAACAGTCAAACTCGATCCTGTCCCGTATAACAAACAGTATCCCATTCCTCGGGAGATCAGGGGAGCAGGATGAAAGGGAAACGTTCAAATGCGAGCAGTGTGGAAAAACATTTGATACCCGGCGCGGCATCAAAACACATCACGGTATGGTGCACCGCAAGGAAGAACAGGATAACGATACGGAGGAGGACGACGGTTGACCGAACACGGTACAGGATCTGATCAACAGGATGCGGAACAGTCCATGGAGCCAGAGGATGATGAGCCCATGGAGGAGGATACGGCCACTGAAGAGGAGCCGATGCAGGATACAGACGCTGAAGATATGGTGCATGAGCGTTCTGAAACCGGGGAAGACGAACCCGCGGAAGACACCGGTGCCGATACAGATGGTTCGGGTCGTTCCGCGGACGGTCGGGACACTTCTTCCACTGAGGATAAGAACGGTGACATCGGATCGGATATGGATCATACGATAAAAGCTCGGCTCGACAGTTACGAGGTCGAATCGGATGGGGTCCCGGCAAAGATCACGATCGCAAAACCGGAAGAGGAGTACGTCCCCGTATACTATTTAAGTCGTCCGCAGGTGGAGACCTCTACACAGGCACTGATCTCCACGATCCGTGAGAAGATGACACGGACCGTACAGCTATCTACCAAGGAGTTCGTTGATCCGAGTGAACTGGATACGGTCAAGGAAAAGTTCCGGGCGGAAGCCCGCACCCTGATGAACAAGGAGCTTCCCTCGTTGAACGATGACCAGATCGAGATCATCATCGGCAACCTGCTGCACGACATGCTGGGACTGGGAGATATCGAGATCGTGCTCGACGACGAACACCTGGAGGAGATCGTTGTCAACGGGGCGAACGAGCCGCTATGGGTGTATCACAAGCAGTACGGATGGCTGAAATCGAACGTGACGTTCAGTTCCGATGAGGAAATCCGGAACTATTCCTCCATGATCGCCCGGCGCGTCGGGAAACAGATCTCCAACCTGCACCCGTTGCTGGACGCCCACCTCCCATCTGGAGACCGGACCAACGCAACGATCTTCCCGATCTCCACGCAGGGCAACACGATGACGATCCGGAAGTTCGCCCGCAGCCCGTGGACCATCACCGACTTCATCAGGAACGGGACCGTGAACAAGGAGATCGCTGCCCTGCTGTGGCTGGCGATCCAGTACGAGATGAACATCATCGTGTCGGGAGGTACCGGTGCCGGAAAGACCAGTTTCCTTACAGTACTTATGCCGTTCATCCCGCCAAACCACCGGATCCTGTCCATCGAGGACACCCGTGAGATCTCACTTCCCAGCTTCCTTCACTGGGTGCCGCTCACAACGCGCGAACCGAACCCGGAAGGGAAGGGTGGTGTATCAATGCTTGACCTGCTCGTGAACGCGCTGCGGATGCGGCCAGACCGTATCATCGTGGGAGAGATCCGGCGGGAACGCCAGGCAGAAGTCCTGTTCGAGGCGATGCACACGGGGCACTCGGTCTACTCCACGCTCCACGCTGACACGGCGGAACAGACGATCCGCCGCCTCGTCAATCCACCAATCAACGTCCCGAAAACGCTTGTTGAAGCGGTCGACCTGAACGTTGTCATGTTCCGGGATCGACGGCGGAACATCCGGCGTGCGCTGGAGGTGGCGGAGGTCATGTCGGAGTACCATGGTGGCGAGTCCGAGGTCGCTGCGAACGTCATCTACCGGTGGCGGTCGTCGGATGACCGGTTCGATGAGCAGGAGCGTAGCATGAAAGTGTATGACAAGCTGGAGATGCATGCAGGTCTTTCCCAGGAAGAGATCGAGGAAAGCCTTGAGCAACGGAAGCGCATCCTGCAGTGGATGGTGGACAACGAGGTGAACACGGTGGATAGTGTTGGAAAACTTGTTGCCGAGTTCTATGAGGACAATGACCGTGTGATAGACGCTGTCGATGCTGGTAAGGACCCTGAACACCTGCTATAGTTCCGATCCAAGGTTCATTTTTATACGAGGGATGCGTATTGTTGATGGTAGAGGACGATGGCTCCAGACCCAGCTGCATTACTGCGGAACAAACCGTCAAAAGAGGATGTTCTGGAGTACCTTTTGCCGGTCGCAGAACAGATACAGTTCCTGTTCCCGGACATGGAACGACGACTGTCACAGGCACAGATGGATGTAAGTGCTATCGACCATCTTGCCGAGTCCCTGTTCCGCGGGCTCTCAACCGGAGGGATGGTCGGTGTCAGCCTGATCAGCATGGGGATGATATTCAATGATCCATTCATGCTGCATCTCAGTATCCTGTTCACCCCGTTAACTGCGTTGTTCGGCTTTTTCACGTACGCGAAACTGCCGAGCATCCGCGCCAAGAAACGGGTCAGGGAACTGGAAAAAGAGCTGCCGTACGCCCTCCGCCACGTCCTGATCGAGGTCAAAGCCGGCATCTCCGTCTACCACGCCCTTGTAGCAGTCTCGGAAGGGTACGGTGAGGCATCGGAAGAGTTCGACCGGGTTGTCCGCGACATCAACTCCGGCATGTCCGAGATCGAGGCACTGGAACGGGCCGTGGTCAGGAACCCGTCACTTCAGTTTCGCCGCGCCCTCTGGCAGATCATCAACGCACTGAAATCCGGGTCTGATGTATCCAAGACGCTGGACTCACTGGTGGATGCGATCGTGAAGAAACAGATACTGGAGGTCAGAAAATACGGGAAGGAACTGAACCCGTACACACTCATGTACATGATGGCAGCGATCATCCTGCCATCCCTCGGTGTCACCTTCCTCATGGTACTCTCCACCTTCACCGGTGCCGGCATCTCTGAAGGTATCTTCTACGGCATCCTCGTGTTCCTTGTCTTCTTCCAGATCATGTT
Source organism: Candidatus Nanohalalkaliarchaeum halalkaliphilum (assembly GCA_022729315.1). Classification (GTDB taxonomy): domain Archaea; phylum Nanohalarchaeota; class Nanosalinia; order Nanosalinales; family Nanohalalkaliarchaeaceae; genus Nanohalalkaliarchaeum; species Nanohalalkaliarchaeum halalkaliphilum. The sequence continues at coordinate 14,525 of JALDAF010000029.1, forward strand.
CATAAACCTGATAAAATCGAAACGGCCCGCGGTGAAAGCATGACCGACGACCCGCACACCGGCAAGGAGCAAGCTCCCGAAGATCAGGAAGATCACGGCAGTAGCCCGGGAGAGGCCAGTGATGACGTGGTGGATGCTGTTTCCCGGTCTGTCACGGGGCAGGATTCCCAGAAAACGAGCGAAGAGGAGATGATGGAGGATGCGGAAACACAGCAGAAAGGGAAACAGTCCGTCCTCACGTCCGTCCGGGACCGTCTCACTGACCGGTTCAGGGATATGGAGGTA
>JALDAF010000036.1 GCA_022729315.1 Candidatus Nanohalalkaliarchaeum halalkaliphilum
AAACAGGGATTAGAATCCTTTTAAACCCTTTCAGGTATTCCGCAACCGTTCTCCACCACTCCGCATCCTCCACGGGAACCGTATCGAACGTTGAATTGCGTCACTACTACTATAGCGCTGGAAAAAACTGGAAATAAACTCCTTATTTTAATACATATAGCCCGAGAAGAGCTTCTAGGTGTAACAAATGGTATTTACTGGAGAATTCCTGTGGATGGCGCTCGTATTTTTCGTCCTGGCAATCGTCGCAGCAGCAGTCGGAGCCCGCGGTATTGCCGGTATCTCGATGAAGGTCGCCAGGATCTTTGTCATCATCTTCCTGATACTGGCGATCATCTCCCTCATACTGTGACCGCCTATCCCTTCGCCTTTCAACCCCCTCTTTTTTCTTTATTCCAGCATTACCTGATCCGTGTGAGCGCCACAAACCTATTTAAAACTCGCCAGTGAAGTCCTGAAACAATGCAGGGTGGATGTGTTTGTCCCGGCTGCTGTAACCACTGAAAATCCGGACAGCAGTATTTCTGTTCTTCAAGGTACTCAGACAGTGATGCATGGTAGAAACGGACTTAAAAGTGCTGAATCTACTGCCATATACGGAAGCCGAGGTGGCATGCACCGTTCCCCCCGGGAACGTGTGCTCACAGCAGATTCCGATGAATCTGCGAGGATGAAGAAACTCCCTCAGAGTTTCGCGCCTCCACAAACAACATGCCGAGGTGGCAGAGTGGCTATGCAGCCGCCTGCAGAGCGGCGTACCCGGGTTCAACTCCCGGCCTCGGCTCTTGCTTCAATCGATTTTGACAGCTGGAGGTGGTCAAATGTCGTCAACGGATTCTAATGTGCTTGATAACCCATTTTACCAGGAGATGGCAAAGAATTATCGGCCTGATGATGTGGAGGCCTCCGCAGTACTGGAGGAGCTACAGTACCTTACGGATAGTGAACGGGAAGTATATGAGCTGCTGGAGGAACAGCCGATGACAACGGAAGAGCTGCATCGGTCAGGCGTTCCTATCAGAACTGCACGGAAGGCGCTGGCAGAACTGCAGGATATCGGTGCAGTCTACAAGTTCCCTTCCCTTCTGGATGAACGAACCAAAATCTACCACGTAACCTTTGACTCGGAGGACCACGACTATGACACTGAACATCTATAATTCACTGACCAAGGAGAAGGAACCGTTCAAACCGCTCGACGAGGAAGGACGAACGGTGAAGATGTATGTCTGTGGCCAGACCGTGTACGACTATATGCATATCGGGCATGCACGGACCTATATCGCGTTCGACATCGTGCGCCGCTACCTCGAGTTCAAGGGGTACGCGGTGAAGACGGTTATCAATATCACGGATGTGAACGATAAGATCAATGACCGGGCGGAGGACGAGGGGCGTGGCCCGTGGGAGGTGGCGGAGGAGTTCACCCGTATCAACCTGGAAGATTTCGAGGCGCTCGGTGTGAAGGCTGATGCGTACCCGAAGGCATCAGATCACATCACGGAGATGATCGAGCTGGTGGAGACGCTGGAATCGGATGGTATCGCGTACGAGGTGGATGGCGACGTGTTCTTCGATGTCCACGCGTTCGAGGACTACGGGAAACTGTCACACCAGGACCTGGAGGATATCCGGCCGGAGCGTGAGGACGATATCGTGGCCTCGGACAAGAAGAGGAACCTGGAGGATTTTGTGTTATGGAAATCTCGGGTTCTCGAAGAGAACATGGGTCAAAGCGGCACCGAAGGTGATGCGTCAAGCGACGATGGAGATGCGACCGGGCCGACCTGGGAGTCTCCGTGGGGGGAAGGTATCCCTGGCTGGCATATCGAGTGTTCTGCCATGGCCACGACGCTGCTGGGCGAACAGTTCGATATCCACGGCGGCGGATCCGACCTGGTGTTCCCGCATCATGAGGATGAGATCGCGCAGTCAGAAGCGGCGACAGGTAAAGACTGGGTAAACTACTGGATGCACAGTGGACTGGTGCGGATGGACAGTGACAAGATGTCGAAGTCGCTTGGGAACTTTGTATCCTCCCGTGAACTCCTGGAACAGTACGGGCCGGAGGTTATCCGGTTGATGGTGGCCGGTACCCATTACCGGAAGCCACTGGATTATTCTGAGGAGAAGCTTGAGGAGGCGGAGCGCAAGCTGGAACAGTTACGGAATACGGTGCAGACCGTGGAAGCCGAGTTGCGTGAAGTTGATACGGTACCGGGCCAGTATACGGCATACGACGTGGAGACATTGAACGAGGTGTTTGAGAGACGCGGTAGATTCCTGGATGCGATGGATGATGATTTCAATGCGCCGGAAGCATTGAAGCATCTGTATGGACTGGACGACCTCCTGAACCGGTACGTGGCCGACGCGGAGGAGCCGAAGCGGCCGGTGCTGGAGCGGGGTCTGCATACGTTCCATCAGTTAGGGGGCATCCTCGGAATCTTCGCAGCACCTGATACGGCACAATCTGAAGAAGACGCCGTGCTGGATATGCTGCTTGACGAGATCATGGAGATTCGGCAGCAGCTGCGTGAGGAGCAGCAGTACGCGCTTGCAGATAACCTGCGGGATGCGATAGAGAACGCAGGAGTACAACTAGAGGATACGGACCGGGGAACGCGCTGGAAACGGTCGTAACAATATACGTCCGTTATTCCTCATCAAGCAGGTCTGCTGCGCGGTCTCCAAGAAGTTCTCGTACTTTTTCCTTTTGATTTTCATCGGGGTCGTTACTCATATCTCCCACCAGTTACACGGTTCACACCAGTCACATATAAATCTCCCGGTTCGCATCCCACGCCTGATCCAGGTTGAATGGACCACGTCCTCGTTACAAGTACCGTACGGTGCAGGATAGGAACTGGCACAACCTATAAATGCGCCACGATACGAGAATACTGTATGGAAGAATATGATCTGATCGTGATCGGTGCCGGATCCGGACTGGACGTGGCATCGGCTGCAGCCCGACAGGATATGAGTGTAGCGATCGTGGAGGACGGACCGATGGGCGGCACCTGCCTGAACCGTGGATGCATCCCTTCCAAGATGCTGATTCACCGCGCGGACGTTATGCGGACCATCAAAGGGTCGGAACGGTTCCATATCGGATCCGAGGTCACCGACACCGACTTCACAGCGATGATACGGGAGGTCAGTGAAACCGTGGACGATGATGCAGAAAGCATCGAACGCGGCGTCCGGAACACGGATAATATGACGCTGTACAAGGAGGAAGGCCGGTTCATCGATGAACATACGTTGCAGGCCGGGGACGAGGAGATCAACGCAGAGAAGATCGTGGTCGCGGCAGGTACACGGCCGTTCATCCCACCGGTCGACGGATTGGAGGACGTGGATTATCTGACGAGCAAGGAGGCGTTGCGGCTGGAGGAGCAGCCGGGTCACCTCGTTGTGTTGGGCGGAGGCTATATCGCAGCCGAGCTGGCGCATTTCTACGGGTCGCTCGGTACAGACATCACCATCATCGAGATGGGTGATACGATGATCGGGCACGAGGATAAAGACGTACAGCAGCAGTTTACGGATGTGTTCTCCGAGGAGTATGACGTATACTTGAACCATAAGGCAACGGCAGTATCGGAAGATGATGGTACAATCACCGTTGAGGCGGAGAACAGGGGCGGTGAACTGATCGAGGTGTCCGGTGACGCATTGCTGGTGGCGACAGGCCGGGTACCGAACACGGACCGATTAGCGGTTGAAGCAGCCGGTATTGATACGGATGACCACGGGTTCATCGAGGCGAACGAGTACCTGGAGACGTCCACGGACGGGGTATGGGCGCTCGGTGATATCGTCGGGAACTGGCTGTTCAAACACTCCGCGAACTATGAGGCCCAGATCGTGTTTGAGAACGCGGTGCTTGGCCACCGGCACGAGGTGGACTACACGGCGATGCCGCATGCGGTATTCTCCGAGCCGCAGGTGGCCGGTGTCGGATACACGGAGCAGGAGCTGGAGGACGATGGCCGCGAATACGTGGTCGGTTCGTATGAGTACGGGCGGACCGGGATGGGAGCGGCACTGAAGGATGATGGGTTTGTGAAGGTGCTGGCAGATCCGGAGAGCCGGGAGATCCTGGGCTGCCACATAATAGGGTCGGACGCGTCAACGTTGATCCACGAGGTGCTGGTGGCGATGCGGACCGGGAACGGGACGGTTGAAGACATCACGGAGACCATCCACATCCATCCTGCGTTGAACGAGGTCGTGCAGCGGGCGTTCAACCAGGTATAGGACGTGGTCGTTACTATCAGTCTATGTTCTGGAACTTATCCTCTGTTCGTACCGGGGTAGAAATTCGCTGCCACTATAAATACCTGTACGTACACTGCCGGTTGATGGCACGTGAACACACAGACACTGGATCCGGTGCACACACCTGTCATGTATGCGGCAGGTCGTTTGAATCCGCAGAAAAGCTGCAGAGACACCGCAGCAGGATGCATGAGGGATGGATCGGCCGGATACGGGAAGCACTACCCATATAGACCTGATCCCCCCCCTCCTGTGTAAACGGAGGTTGGACCCGGGGACTGAAAACGATATTAATACGTGTACCCAAAACGCTGTACAGTCATGAAGCTTTCTCTTGATGAAGAAACTGCGGAGACGATAGATGCGATCTGGGAACAAACAGAGTTTGAGGACCGTTCAGAGCTTGTTAAGACCGCTGTGCAGGCCCTTCACCGGGAAACAAGTAAGATCGCGGATCTGGAAAACCAGGTGAACGCACTGGTCGTGGTCAGGCACAGCCACCGGAAGGACAGCGCTGTCTCCGATGCAGCCCACCGGTTTGAAACCATCATCAACACGCAGCTTCACAGCAACCTGAAGAACGGAAACTGTCTCGAGGTCTTCCACGTCGACGGTGACGCCGAAACCATCAAACAGTTCTACCGGACACTTGAATCCGGGGATAGCGTAGCAACCGTCAACCTGCTGCCGCAGAACACCTAGTGTTCATATGACTAAACGTCAACCGATCGTGCCGGAGCGGCGCCCGTGGCTCAACGTTCATCCGTCTTTTTTATCACGTGCCAACCGAACTGGGTTTCCACCGGATCCGAGATCTCGCCGACATCCAGGTTGAACGCGACCTTTTCGAACGGTTTCACCATCTCCTGCCGGCCGAAGAATCCGAGGTCTCCACCTTTCTTGCCGGACGGACAGTCAGACTTTTGCTTCGCCAGTTCCGCAAAGTCTGCACCGTCATCGATCTGCTGTTTGATCTGCCGTGCATGCTCCTCGTTGTCCACGAGTATGTGTGATGCGCGTACCTCTTTTGCCATGGAAATCATAGCCCGGCCAGGATTCGAACCCGAACTTCTCCCCCTTGAGATGTGAGGATCGGAATCCGAGCAGTGATAGCCCGGCCACTCGAAGATCAAAGATCTTCTGCGAGACCGGCTATCCCTCACCTCGATCGTGATAGCCCGGCCAGGATTCGAACCTGGGGCTGCGGCTCCAAAGGCCACAATGTTTGACCACTACACCACCGGGCTGTTCACAGGTGGTGGAGAGCAGCATCATCAGATGCCACTACACCACCGGGCTGTTTGCACGCGACGCTCCATGACGACACACAAATCTTCTCGAAATGTGGTGTCACAGGATGCGACACAGCATAGTTCTATGTGAATTCTTATTAAGAACACGGCGTAATGAACTGGTGGAGAGCGGTATGGAGAAACTGGAGAAACGGATGGATGCCGTGCTGGATAAGCTGTTTTCATCGCGGACACCGATTTCAGCGCAGGATGAACTGCGCGAAGAGTTGTTGGCCGTGTACGAGGATGTGCTGGCGCATGCTGCAGAAGCGGGTGGGCTGTCCGGGGAGCACGCGTACTTCTTCACGATCCTGCAGTCGCCGACGTACCGGGATCTGCTGGACGATGAGCTGTTAGCGTTTGTTGGCGCGGGAACGATGCATACGCTTCAGTCCGAGAACAGTGAGGAGTATGGAATCGAAACGCTTCAGGAGCGTTTGGATGCCTTGTAAGGTCCCTGATACCAGTGTTGTATCGTCTGGAAACCGTATCCCCGTTTAAAACCTCCTGCTGATATCCTCATCCTGGAGCCAGTAATGACAGAGAATCCAGGCGAGATAGATTGGGGTACTGTGCTACGGACGTCTCCGCTCACCGGTATCTCTTCTGAGGACATCAGCTGGGATGCTGTGAACGATACTGTTGAAGACGAGAAAGATTTCACGGCATTTATCGCGACACAGATCCGGTTTATCGAAACGTCAAACCTTTCCCTCTACGGGATGATGCAAACCTATATGGGTAGACGGAACGTGGAGGACAGGAAGATGGTTCTGCGGCTGTCCGCATACAACACGAACAGGGCAGAGATCTGGAGCGAGTACCTCCGGCGGAAAGACCGGGAAACATCCGTTCTCCCGGAGATACAACAGTTCTATGATTCACTGTCCATGGAAGACGATCCTCTCCACATGCTGATACTCATCGAAACGTTGAACCTTGCAGGGATCGCGTTCTACAAATCGATGCAGGAGACAGGGGACAGTGCATTCCATCAGATAACGACGCTCGCGGAGACCCAGAAACGGGAGGAGTATGGCCTGATCATGCCGTGGCTGCAGGACAAACTGAGTGAGAAAACGGAGGAGGAACGTCATACCATCATCTCCCAGCTTGAACCGTACATCGATATGATAGAGGATATGTATGCAGGAACCTATGATCACACCGGATCGTTCGACAGAACAGAAGCACGGACAGAGGTGAAACAGCTCGTGAAACAGGTTTACCGGAGCCTTGGACTGATCAGATGACCAACGTGTAGAACCTACTGAATCTCCGTTTTCCGAATTTCAAGGTCGCGGAGCGGGTAGATCTCTTTCACATCGTTCCTGATGCTCTGCTGGAGTTCGTCCTGGAAGATGGCTTCCATGAATTCATTGAACGTGTGCTCTGCGGCCGCGCTTTCAACAAGTTCGTCGATCCGTTTCCGAAGCCGAGAAATCTTCGCTGATTTGGTCTTCCGGATGGTGGTTCCAACGATCTTGACGCGGACGGTGACATCATCCTTTGTGGTGACATCACCAACGTAGTCCATCCGGTTGGAGCGGCGTCCGACCATCTTTGAGATGTATTCGCGTGCCGTGTCGTGCCCGGCGACCCGTGTCTTTGCCTTGCTGCCGTCAACATCGGTGACCTGGAGGTAGACATCCATATAGTATTTCTTGGATGTCGGCATCAGGTCTTTCAGGTTGACCTTGACGGTACGACCATTCAGCAGTTCAGGTTCTTCTGCCGGTGTCTGTGCGACGACATCGTTCCCAAATAGTTCCGGGGAAACGACTTCGTACCATTCCTTCCGCATAACCGCTTTTGCCATGTGGTAACACCTTATTCAGGGCTGATTACAGAGGTCAGACGCCCTGCTGATAGGACTTCCCCTGTCAATTTTATAAACCTATTCTGCACCCCGCGCGGGATCTTCCCGCCCGCTGCAGCGTCATGGCCGCCACCCTCTCCGTCACAGGCAGCACAGACACCATCCATGAACGTGTTCATCAGAACACCGTTCTCAACGACATCCTGCTGGGCACGGGCAGAGATCTTGACGTGATCCTCCTCCTTGTGCGCCATCCCCACAAGGATGTCGCCGGATACGATGTTGGATCGCTGGCATATAGTCGTTATCGTTCCGATCATATTCGCGTGTATGTTGTCTCCTGCTCTTATGATTGCTCCGTGTTCGAACTGCTGGACTACTTCGCTGTTGTCCAGGTTGTCTTCCACGTAGGACAGATAGTTTCCGATCTTGCGGCCGTAGGCGCGTTTGATGGTTGCGGCCAGGTCCTCGTCCTCCTCGAGGCAGACCGTTATACCGTCGTGTGGGCGCCCAAGCCGTCCGCACGCGTTCATCAGCGAGGAGAACTCACTGATCTCCCAGCCGTTGTCGAGGATGTACACGCTCCCGATCAGACCGGACACGTCGTATCCGCGGGTAAGCAGACCGTGAACGATCTGTTTCTCCTCCTCGAAGCTCAGGTCTTCAAGGGTTCGCCAGTCACCGTTGTTCCGCGGGTTGACACCGATCTCTTTCAGGAACTGGACGGCACCGGACGGATCGTTCGAGATCCCGGGGAGGTATGGCTCGGTCGTGTACTGGAGGGCGTCGATGATCGATTTCCGGGTGCGGCCGTACAGGCGCAGACCAGTTTTCCGTTCGATCAGTCCGTGTTCCTCAGCCTGCTCCATCAACCCTCGGTTCAGTCCAAGGTATGTATCATCCTCCGTCTGGATGTCTCCAGTTGCCCCGATCAACGCGTACTTCAGCAGGTCCGTGTTTTCAGGCTCCATTTCCTGCATCACGACGTAGGTGACACCGGCGCCGGAGATGTGTGCACCACCGTCGATACCGACGAGATGTGGATTGACGTGGACGTCTACGTCACCTTCACCGGGTTCGTGGTGGTCCGCGATCACCACCGTCTCCTCCTTCAGTATATCCTGGATGGCTCCGATCTGGCCGCTGCCGATGTCGACGAACAGGTAGATGTCCTCGTCGTGTGTCTCATGTATCTCGGTGAGAACGTCCTCGTTCAGCTCTTCCACGAACGTGATGTCGAACGTTTTTCCAGCGCGTTCCAGTGCTTTCTGGACGATGACCGCGGATGATATGCCATCACAGTCATAGTGGGCCACGCACCTGATCGGTGTTTCGACGTCTTCAAGCTGTTCGGCTGCGGTTTGAGCAAGTGTTACTAGGTCGTTGTGCTCGTCTCTAAATAGGTCGTTGTGCTCGTCTCTAAACATACCTATCAAAGAAGAACGGTGCATCCCTAAATGTGTTGCGGTTGGCAGATCACATGCACTGAATGGGAGAAGCTATTCGACGGCGATCCGTGCCTTCTCGATGTTGTACGTCCAGTCTTCAGGGATTTTGTCGCCCCGATAGTAGTCGACGAGGCGGCGGATCTTGGATTCAGTCAGGCTGAGCTGGCGCTGTGCGGACAGGTCAGTCTCATTGTTCTCCGTGTGCTCCTTGAGGCTGACCGCTTTCCGCATCAGGTTCCGGAGGTCTTCCGGGAACTCTTCCTCTGACCCAAGGATCTCTGTAACGGATTCCCCGGCGATCTCGCGTACCGATGGGACACCGTACTGGTCACGCAGGATGCGGCCGATATCCGAGGGTTCACGACCTTTCTCTGCAAGCTGCTGTACAAGGTCCTCCACTTCGTCACCGTCGTAGATAACCCAGTCCGTGTTCGGGTTCACCGGCTTGCTGCTGCCTGAACTTCCTCTTCGTCGCGAGTGCATCCGTGCCATAGCAGACAGACAATCGGATAGAAATTTTAAATACCTGTCCGGGCTGAAGTGACCGGCTTACCGGTACCGGCCGCGTTCCGCGATCGTGTCATACCGTTGCATCACCGCGTCCGCCTTCCTGCATTGGTCGGTGTACGCGTCCAGCACGCGTTCCATCGCTTCGTCCGCGACCGCGGTATGTGTGCTGTCCAGCACCTCCTTCAACAGGTGGAGGTCGACGGCCCGGTCCTCGATCCGCTGGGAGAAGCATCCAAGCCCGAAATCAATGAAATACACCTCGTTGTTGTGGAGAAGCATGTTGGATGTGGTCAGGTCGCCGTGGATGATATTGTTGTTGTGGAGGCGGGCGATGCTGTCACCGATCAGTTCGCACAGGCCAAGATCGTCTTCAAGCACGTCCTTCAGCGGGTCGCCGGGGATGTACTCCATCTTCAGTGCGGCGTCCTCCACGTTCTGAACGGTTGGGACGCGGACACCGGCCTGGTACGCCTTTTCCAGCAAACGTGCTTCCTCATCCGTTCGTTCGGTGCGCAGCCGTTCATCAAGTTCCGGATGGCGGTACTCCTTGGGAACGCGCTCCTTTCGCACCGTATCCTCTTCTTTTGTGATGACGGCTTCCGCGCCCTGTGCGAGTTCTTGCTGTTCCATCGCTGTACCGTGTTCCGACCGGAGCTTCTAAAACATTGCTCTGTCCGTGGCGGGCACCGAAGACGTTATATGCCGTTTCTGTCCATAGTTGGTTGTTTACGATGATTCCCGGGGATGCGTCCATGGTTCCGCCGTTCACGATGGATCTGGCGCTGCTGATCGTCACCGCTACACTGATCGGGTTTGTGGCGCGGAAGACGAAGCAGCCGACGATCGTTGGATATATCCTGACCGGTGTTATACTGGGACCGGTGCTGCTGGTATTGGCGACGGGTCTGGACTCGGTGTCGGTGATCGCGAACATCGCGGAGTTCCTGCACGTGGAGACGGAAACGGAGCTGACACAGTTCATGTCCAAGCTGGGGCTGGGGTTCCTGCTGTTCCTGCTCGGGATCGAGATGAACCTGAAGGAGATAGAGGGGCTGGTGAAGCCGATCACGAACATCGCGATATGGCAGACCGTGCTGCAGACCGCACTTGCGTTCGTCATCCCGCTCCTGCTCGGTTTCACGCTGATCGAGACCGTGGTGATCGCACTTTGTACCGTGTTCGGGGCGACACCGGTTATCGTGAAGCTGTTGACGGATAAAGGGGAGATCACTTCGCTTCCAGGGAAGATCAACGTAGGGGTGCTGATCCTGCAGGACATCTACCTGGTGATTATCCTTGCCCTGTTCTCTGCCGAGACGCTGACAAGCGTAACGGCGATCGGGTTCACGTTACTGAAGATTTTCGCGTTGATCGGACTGATCGGGCTCGTGTCGTTCCTGTCATCCCGGTACGTGCTGCCCGGACTGTTCCGGCTGGTGGCGAACAACGAGCACGCGTTTTTCGTGCACGGCATCGCGTGGGCGTTCCTGTTCATCACGCTGTCCATGCAGCTGGACCTGTCCGTCGAGGTCGGAGCGTTCCTGGCCGGACTGGGACTGGGGCAGATGCCGTACCGGAACGAGCTGAAGGAGCGGGTGCGGCCGTTGACAAACTTCTTCATAGTCATCTTCTTCGCCAGCATCGCATTAACGCTGGCCCCGTCCAATCTGTTGGCGTACTGGGATCGGGCAGTGATCGCGTCCATCGGACTGATGATCGGCAACTTCCTGATCATGTTCTACCTGATCAAGCGACTGGATTTCGACCTGGAAACGACGTTCATCAGCTCTATCAATATGACACAGGTGTCCGAGTTCTCGCTGGTCGTGGGTGCGCTGGCCGTGACACAGGGGTATGTAGGAGACGATATTCTCGGGTACCTGTCCGTGATGGCGTTGCTGACCATGACCACGTCATCCTACCTTATCAACTACAACCATCAGATCTATACCCGGGTCGAACCCTACCTGAAACAGTACGTGTCCGAGGGCGATTCGCGGAGCTACGAACCGCTACGGGGACACGCCGTGGTCCTTGGGTACAACGTGATCAGCCGTGAGCTACTCCCCCACCTGGAGGAGCATTTTGAGGATATCATGGTCGTGGATCGAAATGCAGACGTGGCCGAGGAACTGGCTGAATCCTCGTACGAATTCATCTACGGCGACTTCCATCACAAGGAGTTACAGCACGGTGCCAACCTCCAGTACGCGAAACTTCTCCTATCGCTGTCGACAGACCTCCGGTTGAACAAGCGGTTACTGGGAGCGACCGACGGAACGGTGATTGTCCGGGCCCAGCGACTGGAGGAGGCGGTAGAGCTGTACGATGACGGCGCAGATTACGTGATTATCCGCGACTACCTTGTTGCCGACGAGCTCTGCAGTATCGTGGAGGAACACATGAAACAGACACAGGTTGGGTTGCGAGGTGAGACTGATGGAGCAGCTGATCGGTGACCTGACCATTATCTTCGTCGGCGCATCCCTGGTGCTGTTGCTGATGCATCGGCTCGACCATCCTGCCGTTCCGGGCTATATCATAGCCGGTATCCTGGTCGGCACGTTCGTCACCAGCGACCTGCTGCAGCTGGCGCAGATCGGGATCGCGTTCCTCGTGTTCATGTTCGGCCTGACGTTCGACCCGCAGCGATTAACGTCCACGGCCACCGCTGCTCTCCGGGTATCGCTCCTCCAGATCGGTGTTGCGGGAACACTCGGATACCTGATCGCATTGCTTCTGGGGTTCACCGGGCTTGAACCACTGTATTTCGCAGTGGCTGCCGCGTTCAGCTCCACCCTGGTCGGTATGCAGTTGACGGAGAAGGAACTGGAGATCGATCAGGTATATGCCCGGCTGTCCGAGTCGATGCACCTGTTCCAGGACCTGATCTGTCTTGGCATCCTGGCGGTCGCGTTCTCCACGACCACTGATGCAGCGGTGAACGCAGTGCTGTACACCGCCCTGTTGATTGGAGCTGCGTTCCTGGTCCGGCAGTTCGTGTTCCCCGCGGTCGCGGAGCAGGCGGACGGCAACGAGGAGCTGTTGACGATGACCGCGCTCACCGTACTGGTCTGTGCGATCGCCGTCTCCGAGCTTCTGGCGGTGCCGATGGTGATCGGGGCGTTCGCTGCCGGTATCGCGGTCTCCCGATCCGCGTATGGACTGGAGCTGCTGCACACGATGGGCTCGATCAAGGACTTCTTCGCCGCCATCTTCTTCGTGGTGCTTGGGATCATGGTGTCTCTCCCTGATCTCACGACGTTGATCACTGCAGCCAGTCTGATGATGATTACCACGTTCGTCACTCCTGGAGTCATTTACGGCGGGCTGCGGCTCCAGGGATACGATAGCCGGACCTCCCTGTTTGCCGGCCTGTCACTGGACCAGGTCAGCGAACTGTCGCTGATACTCGCCATACAGGGATACGTTGTCGGCATCATCTCCACGCCCCTGTTTGAAGCCATCATTCTCGGCGCTACCGTGACGATGATGCTGTCATCCTACACGGAGAAAAACAAGGAACGGATATACGGACTGTTTCCGGAACGCAGCCGACAGGTACACCACCCCCACGACAACCACATCATCGTGCTCGGGTACGACCTGCGGTACGCGAAACTGTTCAAACTTCTGGAGGAGCACGAGACCGACTTCCTGGTCATCGACCACGATATGGAGAAAGTGAAACGGCTGCGCAGCAACGGGATCGACGCGGTATACGGCGACGCCATGGACGACATCACCTGGCGAGAGGCGAACGCGGCCGATGCAACGCTTATCATATCACTTGTCACAGCCCGCACACCGGCAAAACACCTGCTCACACTGGATACGGATGCCGACCTCATTCTACGGGCGGAGACACCGGGACTTGGCCAGTACCTGCTGAACAACG
>JALDAF010000033.1 GCA_022729315.1 Candidatus Nanohalalkaliarchaeum halalkaliphilum
ACTGGAGCGGGGACGCTGATGTCCGGAGCCATATCAACCATCTGATCAAAGGGTTTCGGGAGATGGCGGTTACCGCGCTGGTTACCGCGGAGATGCCGAATATCGATGGTGGACAGTTTTCCCGGTACGGCATCGCAGAGTACACGGTTGATGGTGTTGTCGCGCTTGGTGGGCTGTCGATGGGTCAGTCCACGTTCCGTTCACTGCAGGTCATCAAGATGCGGAAAACCGCTATCCAGGAGGACGTGGCTGGTCTCACCATGACGGATAACGGACTGATCGTGGACGAAGAGGAGACGTTTTAATATCAGGCCGTGTATGACGTGTCGATACCGATACGGTTGGCCTTCATGGCCGTGGTTATGATATCGTTTTCGATCGTGTAATCATCCAGGTACTCCTGTTCCAGCATGGAGATGCTTGTTACGGGGGTAAGGGAGATGCTGGAGATCGTATCTTCCCGGTCTGCCGTCTCCACAGCGTTGTTATGCTGATAGAGTGCGGTGACGAACGCTTCTTCATCAGTATCCATGTTCGTTGTGACCGGGTAGACATCCAGCTGCGGGTAGATACCGTCCGGCTTGGAGATGATAGCCCGCCAGTCCTGCACCGCTGAGCCGTACGTGTCCCGTAACGCGTTATCGATCTGTGCTTCATGTACCGGGGCTCCAGCCAGGCTGATGATTTCGGTGTCCCGCCCCAGGAACTCGATCCGGGGAACATCGTCGGTCGGGGTGACGCGGAAGATATCGCCGGAATAGTACCGGGAGAGTGGAACAAGGTCCCGGTCCATGTCGGACACGAGAAGGTATCCGGTCATCGGATCCTCCAGGTCCTGCACCGGATAGATATCGGTTTCATCCACATCGGTGAGGTTGACCGTGTTTTCCGTGTCATCATAGGCCACGTCTTCTGGAACGAGTTCGAACACGTTCCTGTCCAGGAGTGGAACCATGCTCCCGGGTTCGAAATGTTCTCCGGCGGCCATACCGAACTCCGTGGCAGCATACAGGTCGCTGACCCTGTCCAGTCCCCACTGATCCTCCAGTGTCTCACGGAGATACGGGTTCAGTGTATCCCCGCCAGTGAACGCCAGCTCAAGGTTCGGGAACACGTCAGGGAGCGGACCGTATTCGTCCGCAATCTTCTCACCGTGACTGTGGAGGAGGAGCGGAATCCCGGTCACCGTGGTTATCCGTTCACGGTCAACGAGCCCCTCTTCATAGTCCGCAAGCGAGTTGTTCACCACTTCTGCACCGAGCCGTTCCGCACCTTCCTTGAACCCGGGGCCGGACATGTGCCCCTTGTCCAGGGGAGCACCGAAACTCAGGAATACGTCGTCTTCATCCGCCCCGCCAAGCTCGAACACCTGCGCCATCCCGTCAACCAGCCGATCCCATGTTTCCGCTGTGTAGGCGAAAGGGGAGGGATCACCGGTACTGCCCGATGTCCAGAACACATGGTCCGCATCGTCAACAAGGTTCTTCATGAGATACGTGATATCCGAGGACGTGGTGATCGGCCAGTTCTCCATCTGTGACGGGTCTTTCGCATCATCCAGTATACGTTTAACCATGTCCGTGTTCGTACCGGTATCCGCGCCCATAGCTCTAAACTGGTGCTGCTCCTATAAAACAGTTGCAGAAACTACTGTTGCGTGACGCGCGTGGGTATAGTTATCTGGCTACGAACCGGAACCGGCACGTGTCACCGTCACCGTGGAATGCACACGTTTCCTCTGTGGACGATATCTCGGTTTCAAACGTTTCCTCTGCAATTCCATGGAGTATACCGCGCTGCAGGTGGTCAACAGGTCCGTCAACGTCAGACAGCACGTTGGACTCCTCGAACGCTTCAACGAACGGTGAATTGCTCACCGTCGCGATCATCACCTGCTCCTCCAGATCCAGCTTCTGGATCTCAAATTTGCCGAGTCCCATCACGTTTCCTGAGCCGATGGCCCTGTGGAAGAACTCCTTCTTCCCCATCTCATTCTTCTGTCCGATCTGTTCCACACCAAACTTCCCGTGTTTGACACCGGCCCTGAACAGCATATCGAACACAGCGTCTTCCTGGGACTCGTACATTTCCTCGATGAACCGTGTCAGTGTGAAGACAGGGAGGTTCACACCGCGAATGCCGAGCATCTCAAAATGGCCCTCTTTAAACGTGAGCTGGCGGGCTATAAGCATCTTCTTCAAGAACCTGCTGAGCGTCATATGCTCTACTCTTTATTTTTCCAGTATATAAAGGTCCACTGTCTCTGGCCGGTCTGTACCGGTATCATCGTCTTCCGGGTCTATCCCCAGAAATTCTCGGGCAAGCGGTATCGCGGTGGAGTTTGTCTGCAGGGTGCTGTAGGATGATACGGTGAAGCCGGCGGATTCGAACAGTTGTTCGGCTCTGTCGCGGGGGAACACATACTGCTGTGCGGATACGTCTTGGCCGTTGATCTCTCCGTCGAACGCGAGGTACGGAAGATCCGTGGAAACGTCGTACCGTAAGGTTCCGGTGTCCTGACGGGATGCCTCTGCAGGGAGGCCATCCGTGTTCGGGACGGTCACTGCCAGGTGTCCGCCTTCGCGGATGCTGTCATAGAACAGGTCAAGTGCATCCTCCGGGTTGTTCGTGGCGGGTAGGACGTTGATGGCATATGCGAAGTCGAACGCCGAAAGCTCCGGGAGAACATCGTACATGTCTCCCCCTACCGTTGTAACGTTTTCCAGGTCATACGTGTTCAGGAGCGCATGCTTACCGGAGAGGTCTATTCCCAGCACGTCAGCTGTTGGGTAGGCTTCCGCAATGTCAGCGGTCAGCGTCCCATCTCCACAGCCGATATCGGCGATACGGTAGGTGTCCTCGTCCTCGACATCACCATACTCTTGAGCAAGGTGAACGAGTTCATTGCGTGACGAGTCAACGCCCACGGGGCTGAGCGGGGAGAGACCGGAATCTCCAGAGGCCATCTGTTCGGCCATGGCGATGGCGGATGCAAGCTGTTCCTGTGACTCCATGAAGACAGTGTTCGTCTACCGCGTTAATATAACTGGATGTAAATACCGGGATACGTGGGGGGATGGTACACAGGTAGAAAAAAGGGGTTTACTGGGGTTTACTGGAAGATGCTGGACGTGGTTGAGAACAGGTCCTGGTCTGACATGAGTTCCCGCAGGGTCGTTATCGTCTCCTCATCAAGGTTCTCGTCCAGGTATTTCCGCATGTAGTAGATCTCCGCCGTGGCGATGACCTCGGAGCGGTCGCGTTCCGATAGGAAGGACATGGTTTCCTCATCCAATCCGATCTCCTGCTGTATGAGTTCCAGCAGCTCTGCTTTATCAGCGTTCTCCGTCTGGATGATGTGGGATTTGATGAGGGATTCGCGTTTCTTCTGGAGTACCGTGACACCGTCATCGGTCAGCCTGTAGGAGATGATCAGGTCCCGGTTCAGGTTCTCCGGGGAGACGATGCATGATTCCAGGTACGCCAGATCGTGCAGCTTGTCCACGTGCCGTCCAACCGTCTGCACGGACACGCTGTTCACACCGGGGAACCGTTCATGTTGTTCGTTTATCCTGACGTGTAGCTTTTTCTTCCAGACTGGGTCGTTGACCTCGCTGAGGCTCTGAAGGATCGCGTAGTCCGTTGTATCGATATCGTTCACATCCATCGCTTACTCACCGATCACCAGCGTGTCTGGTGAAGGGGTTCGTGCATCGTTTCGTGTCTCTGCAGGGAACTTTTCCCGGAACAGTTGCGGGTGCCGCTGGCGTAACGTGGTTTTCGGTGCAACCAGGAACTTGCAGCTGTTCTCTCCTTCCAGCATGCACTGTGTTTCAAGGCACTCAACGTCCTGCTGGAACACGTAGCTCATACCACCGGCAAGCATCCCGGACCAGTACGTGTCCCCCTTGAACGGTTCGGTATCATCCAGTTCATCGGATGGAAGGTTCCGCACATAGAACACGGCCTCCTTCATTTCCCTGTCGTAGTCGTTGATCTCGATGTGGCCGAACCCGTTCAGCTTCGTCAGCTTCAACAGGGTGTTGAGCAGCTCAGCAGGTTCCAGGTCGCGGTCATCATCAAGATCGGCACAGAAACTGTACACCGATTTTTTCATCGTCCGGTACATCGTCTGCTCCATCTCAGGGTCTTCCCGGTACAGGTCGATGAACTCCGTGAACAGCTCCCGGGGAACGATCATGATGCGCTGCCCCAGCATCTCCGGCCCAGTATCCGTGATCCGCGCCTTTCCCAGGAGGTGCAGGCTTTTCGCGAACTCGATGATCTTCCGTTTCCGGTTCATCCGTACACCTCCGGTTTGTCATCGGACCCGGCATATCCGCGGTCCGGTTGTGGAAGGTCGTCACCGTACCGGTCCGCGATCATCCGGCTCAACACCCGTTTATGCAGGTGGGAGCGACGGTTCCTGTTTGCTTCCTGTGCCTCCGGTGTATGCGTATCGTGGGCCTGGACCGCCTTGAGGTAGTTGTCCTGCACGTCTTCAATCAGCGCTGGATCGTCCACGACTTCGCCGTACAGGTGCTCCTGCGATCGTTGTGCATGCCCGATCATCTTCTCCTCCAGTTTCTGGTCGATGTGGGCCGAAGCCGTCCGCTGCATCTCTCGGCCATCCTCCGGCACATCAAGGTGTGTCACGCCGTCGTAGATGTGGGGATCGTACTGCATCATCGGGTCCCCGGTATCATCCGCCTCCTTCAGCGCCGTGTGGGTCCGGTAGAACTCAAAGTGTTCCGCGCCGTGCTCCCGGGGGATATCGAGGATATCGGATTTCTGTATGAGTGCACCTCTCACATGTTTCCAGCGTGGATCCGAGAGGATCTCCTCCCGGGTCGATGGCTTTGGATACTCTCCCGGCAGTATATTGTCCGGGAAGTCACTGTCCAGGCTGTTCACCACCGCGTCAATCCCGTCCTCAATGATATCGTGGTAAAGAAGTGCAAGCGCGTCGTTGAACCCGCCTGCGTTCGCTTCCGGTTCGGTGACCGGGAGCAGAAGGTTGTATCTCGTGCCAAATCTGTCCGCACAGGCCAGGAACTCCTTTTCGTCGTGGAGTTCGAACCCGTCCACTTCCGCGTTTCCGATGATCTTTGATGCCGTGTCAAGGTAGCGGGCGACATACGGAAGACCGTACTCCGTGAAACCGTCCCGGAACCGCTCATCGTGGATCGAGACGCCGTCATCAACATGCTCATCCGCTACCGCCTCCCCGGTTGCGCTCCGATACGCTGACGGTGTTGCTTCCTGGTGCCGCCAATGCTTCACCTGTATCTTTCGCAGCTGAACTGGACGCGTACTGCGTTCCTTATCAACAAACATGTCCGGCATAATAGTTACGACCTATTGATAACAAATAATCTGGGGCCAAGAATTTATAAATACGCGGCGGTGGGTCGGCAGAATATCTGGCCCACAAACGCTGCAGATACAAAAAGTAGATACGTGGTTGAAAAAATACTTACGGAATTCGTCCGGTCTGTCCGGGATCGCCGCCCTGGTCATGCAGGAGCCAGCATCATACGGGACGCGCCGTTCACTGCTCAAAAAGGATCGCTGATGTTCTGGTGGAATCGCTCTTAACCTGAGGATGTCCGGTAGTTTACTACGTATTAAAAAGGGTCGCTGCTGGGGGGTGGAGCTACCGGGGGAAATCGATCAATGATGCTTGCACGTGATAAACATATGATGGTAGGTATGAGGCGATCCAGGTAATCATGTCGCGGAAACACTGGGATAGAGGCGCGTTCTGGTTTCCGACGCGGGATCGGCGCGGCGTGTTCTTCCTGTTCTTCATGGTGCTGTTCATCCTGCATTTTGATGAGCTCTTCGGGATCCATACGATGGATACTGTCCTGTTCGGCGCGTTCCCGTCGCACTATGTATACCATTTCATCAAGAGCCTGGTCCATGTTGTGTTCCTGTATCTGCTGTACCTGCACTGGCCGGAACCGCCGGCTGTCGTGACCGATGGTGATGGTGCATGAGCGTTGCCGGTATCGGAACACAGCAGCTGGCGGTCGTTGCCACCATCATCGGCTACCTGTTACTACTGCTTGTGATCGGAGAGTATGCGCGGCGGAAGACCCGGAACAGTCGGGAGGACTATTTCCTTGCCTCCCGCAGTTTCAAGACGGTCTCAATGTTTTTCGGGTTGCTGGCAACGTTCATTACCTCGTTCGCGATCATCGGCGTTCCTGGTATGGCGTATGAAGTAGGGATCGGACTGTACGGGTACCTGTACGGGTTCACAAGTCTCCTGGTCCCGGTACTGATCGCGACGGTCGGATACCGGATCTGGATCGTCGGCAAACGGTTCGGCCATGTGACGCCGGCGCATATCATCAACCACCGGTACCAGACCGAGTACCTGGGCGGACTCCTTTCCGGCCTGATGACCTTCTGGACACTTCCCTACCTGCTGCTCGGTGTGATGGGAGGCGGGATCGTGCTGGACGTACTGACGGACGGCCTGATCCCATACCCGGTCGGCGCCGGCCTGGTGACGCTGGTCGTGTTACTGTACGTGGTTGCCGGCGGGATGCGGGGCGCAACCTGGACCAACATCCTTCAAGGCATCCTGTTTATCGGTCTGCTGGTCGCGCTCTTCGCCTACCTGGGATCGGCGTTCGGCGGATTTGCGGAGGCTACCGCGGCAACAGCAGAGGCCAATCCCGGCCTGCTGGACCGGGCCGGACCACCGTTCTTCGGCACAATGGGCTGGTTGACGTTCGTCCTGTTCATGGGGCTGTCGATGATGATGTTTCCACAGATGTTCCTCCGGTTCTTCACCGCACTCTCTCACAACACGTTCAAACGGACCGTCCTCCTGTTCCCGATCGGGATCATCACGGTCGGCGCGACGACAGTCCTGCTCGGGTTCTGGGGTGCCGGCCAGATCCCGGGGCTGACCGGGCAACAGGTGGACCAGATCTTCCCGATGCTGCTCATGCAGAACCTACCGTTCTGGCTGATAGGGTTCGGCCTGGTCATGGTCCTGGCCGCGATCATGTCCTCGCTGGACGCCCAAACCCTGACCGTGAGCACGATCATCTCAGAAGACATGCTGCGTGGAACCTGGTCAATTGATGAAGGACGGGAAGTGCTGATCACCCGCGGCATCATTACCTTCCTGCTTGTGGCCGTATACGGCGTTTCGCTGTTACGGATCGATACCATCTTCCAGATCGGGATGTTCGCGTTCCAGGGATACGCGTTGCTGTTCTACCCGTTCGCGATCGGTCTGTACTGGAAAAACGCCACTGCACCGGCACTCCTGTCAGGATGGATCGCCGGGTTCGTGGTACTGTGGCTGTTCCAGCTTGGTGTGATCCCGGCTGCGTGGGCGGTCGGTGGCTTCATCTTTATCCCGGCATTACTGCTCCAGATCGTTATCGTCCATGCAGTGTCGTACCTAACCACGCCACCATCAAGGGATCGGGTAGAAGAATACTTCGAATCATTCGCCGGCACCTGGTAACACGAAAAGAACAGGGCTGCATCGCCGGGTTCCGGATGTGAAGATTACAGGAACTCGTTGAGTTCGTCCAGATATCCGCGGTCGTCCAGCCAGTTCTTCTGTGCGTTCGTGTACCGCCAGACGATGTCACCTTTCTCGTCTCCCTGCACGTCCCACGGCTCCACGAGCACGACGGAATCCGTTTTGATCCACATGCCGCGCCGCTTCGATCCGGGGATGCGGCAGATGCGTTCGTTGCCGTCCGCACAGTACACTTTGAACCGGCCGTGCCCCATCTTCGCCAGTACGATGCCCAGTACCTGATGGTCACGGGGCGTGCGCACCCTGCCAACCTCTTCTTCACCATTATCGTTGCGTCCCATTGTTCTCACCGTTCCTCCGGGATTATCCGTGCAGAGATCACGGAGCGGTACACTTCCTGGCCTTCCTCCTGACCGACCAGTTCCTTCGACCGCTGCTTCTCAAGGGGGTAGTGCGACTCCAGTTCTTTTAAAAGTTCCTCTGCCATCGTCCGCGTACTCGTATAGATATCGAATCCGTGCTCGGACTCCTGCACGTCCGCGATGAAGTGTTCCCTGTCACGGTTCGTCAGTTCCGCAGCACGGTCCATCAACGGCTCCAGCGCGCTGTCCGGTACGTCACCCCGGATCTGGATTTTGTACGTGTAGTATCCGCCCTCGAACTTGCTGCAGGTCATGCACTGCTCTTTGTGCACGATGATGCTTGTTTCGGACTCCGCCTGCATCGGCACACCGTCCACCGCCTTCTCCACCAGGATCGTGACATCCAGCGTCTGCGGTGCGTTCGGATCCTCGTTCCGTGTATACGAAACCGCCACCACGTTCTCGCCCTCGATGTTGTGGTCCAGCACGTGGAAGATCAGGTCACGTTCACCGTCCACCTGCACCCAGTCCGGACCGATCTTCGCCGCACCACAGTTCTGGCAGACTGCAACCTCCATCCTGTCCGGCACCTCGATCAACTCGTGCTCCTCCACGTAACAGTCCTCGCAGAGGCCGCGCGGTCCGATGCCGTCAGTCTCCTGTCCACATTTCGGGCAGAACGCTTTCATACCTAACAGCATCTCCTCGAATGCTTTTAAATACGGGTTGTGAGGGTGTAGCGCCTCCACAGATCACATAGCTCCGGGTTACTGTTTCGCTGTGTTCTGGAACGGGGTGCTGTCCCGCCGTTCAACCTCGGTCACACGGACCGTCGTATCTTCAGCCAGTGCAGTGAACGAGTCATACCTGTCCGGTCCGACCGTGGTCACCAGATCGGTCAGGAATCCCGCGTTCTCCCCGGCCAGATCAGGGGTATCATCCGCGTGTCGGCGTAACTGGTTGGTTGCCTCATCCCAGTCGTACAGAAACTCGGTTTCCATCGTACCCTCCGCCGTATCCAGCAGCTCCCGTTCCCGGCCGCCACTTTCCAGTACGACTTCACCGTGCAGATCGTACGTGTCCAGGAACTCCTCCAGATCATAGTCCACGGACATGGTCCGGTACTGCACCCTCTCTTTCTCCGCCGTGACCAGATCCTCTCGATCCGGGTAGAACACGCGTTTACTGCGGAACCTGGAGTCAAGAAAGCCGTCATACACCTCCACATCATACTCACCGCCGTTTAGCAGACCCGGCCGCTTCACCGATAGGTCGTGCGGAGTGTACGTCCGATCCTCTCCCAGTACCCTCGACATACACCGGTGATACCCCGCAAATATTAAATGTGTGACACCTGTATGCACGGATTAACGCATTCCCCGCCGGATCAGAAAACCTATAGTCGAACGCATATCCAACTGTGTCAGACAAAAAATAGTTGGACATGTGGAACGTCGTCCACGTATGCGACTTCGTCTTCGGTGATGGTGCCGTGGTCTATCAGTGCGGTGATGAGGTGTTCGCCGACAAAGTTGGTTGTCGTGGCGCGCTGGGTTTCCTGGTGGATGCGTTCCACGTCAGCGGCTTCCCCGTCGTAGAAGGCTGGTTTGACGGTGAGTGTGACTGAGCCGTCCTGGAATGTTTCGCCCAGAACCTGTTTGTCGCAGGCGGCGACCACGGTTCCCTGTGGCGTGTCGTGAACGTTTAGCAGGAAGGTCATCGGTCGGTTCAGTCTTCGATCGGGCTGCGTGCGCCGCATGCCTCGCATTTCAGTAGTTCGACACCTTTCTCCTTCACGATCTCGGTGTCAGGCCGGTTGCATTCCGTGCACAGGACGAACGTTTCCGCGTACTGTGTGAGCTTCCGGTTGATTGAGCCGCGCCGGAACGTTCCGTTCAGCACCAGTTCACCGTCCTCGATGTGGCCTGCGGTCCCCATCTCCTTCAGCAGGAATTTGGAGAGGTGTTTTTCCTCACGGTTGAACGTGTCCGCAAGCGTACGGAAGTTCCGTATCACCGTCTTGTTCCCGTCCTTCTGGGTCTCTGCTTCAGGGATCTCGAACCGTTCACCGCTGAACACGTCCTCCGGGATTTCTTCCCGGCCCTTCTTCAGCATCTCCTCGTAGTCCATCACACTAGTTCACGGTGGTGAGAACTTTTTAAGGTGTCGGGCATCCCTCAGGAGAGGCCACCCGGTTAGCGGTACGGGTTCAGGTCAGCACGCTGTACAGGCTGAACGCGACGATACCGATGGTCAGAAACACGGCAACTGAGAGGAACACCGCGTTTTTCACAGTGTTAAGCAGCGGATACTCCTCGAACAGTGACTGGCGGTACGCCCACGTGGTCATGGTGATCGACACGATCAGCAGGTATACGCCTGCTGCGATCAGCCACGGTTCGACGGACAGCATGAGGAAGACAGCGCCGAGGAAGACGGCGGGGCCGCCCACTTTCCATATGCGGCGGTACCGTTGCTCGTACTGATCAATATCGTATGGAGAATCGGTGCTGTCCTGGTCCGTCGTGTCGTTGGTCATGGAGGGTTCAGCTGCCTGGTGCTACAGTTTCTTGATGCGGCCGGGTCGTGGCTCGTAACAGGTGCCGTCGCTGAGCAGGTCGTTGACCGCGTCCTCCATCGTGTCCTCGTCGATGTCGACCGCGTCCTGGATGGCGCCGTAGTCTGCACCGTCCCCGTCATCCAGGTCTTCGATGGCGTCCAGGATGTCAGCGCGGTGATCGCCGGATTCATCGTCCTCATCCTCATCGGCACTGTCATCTGCGTCCTCATCGTCTACGGTGGGATGGGTCTGGGCCTGTGACGTGCTCTGTGTGATCGTGGCACCGTTCTCCGTGGTCGTGGTCTGCGTCCCCTTCTCGAATGCCTCCTCTCCAAGCGTGACATACTTGAGGATGCCTTCGATCTCCGGTCCGCCCAGCCCCTCGCCTTTCAGTTCCTGCTCGATATCCTCATCGGATTTTCCGGCGTCCTGCAGCCGTTTCGCCGTCTCGATGTGGTCACGCCACTCATCGCGCATGGATGTCAGTTCCACGGCGCGGAGCAGTTCGTACGTTGCGTTACGTGGGATGATCAGTTCCGGGTTGACGTAGATCTCGTTGTCATACTCCTTCACCTTGCCAACGACCTCGACGATGTCGCCTTTCTCGATGTCCGCCATCATGTCAAGGTCCTGGAAGAACTTGGCTCGTATCGTGTCCGTACCATCATCCAGTGTCAGTGCGCCGTAGGATTCGTCGTCATTGATATACGTGTCCATCACTGTGCCCAGTATGCGGCCACGGGATACACGGAGCCCGTACGGCGTGATGATGTAGTTTGGATCGAACCCGTCCTGCTGGTAATAGTTGCCGTTTATGACGTCTTCGATATTGATCTTGCGGGCAGTGAGTCGTGAGCGTGATTCTGGCATGTGGCAGTCCCCGTTCCGTGTGTTGTTCGTCCCGGTTAGATGGGTTGGATGTACCCGTTCTTCGGTTCGAACAGTTCACCTTCTCGTTTTAATCTATTTATTACTTCGTTTGCCTCTTCGTCGCTGATCCCCATCTCCTCAGCCTCGGCCAGCACGTCCTCGATCGGGACGGCATCATCGTTTCCGCCCTGCAGGCCGGTGATAATCTTCTGCACGGACTGCAGTCGGTTCCGCTCTGATCCGGATATCCCGGATTCGATCCGGTCGATGTCAAACTCGCCTGTCTCCGGGTCGGTCCCGATCTGTTTCAGGCAGTAGGTGAGCAGGTCGATCGCCTGCTGTGCTTCCTCTACCTCGATGTGGTCCTTCATCTTTGCGCGGGCACAGGCTTCACTCATCCGGATCAACGCCTCCAGCTGCCGTGCAGTCATCGGCACACTTTTCTGGCCGTCATCCCCATCGTTCCCCTTATTTCGGATACCGACGTAGAATTCACGTACCTCCTTCTCCGCGGCCTCGGTCCATTCCGGGAAACAGTTCTTCTTTGCGTATGCGATATACTTGCGCAGGAGCTCGGCTTCGATGGACCCGGTGTGATCCTCGGGAGCAGTGTGCATCGTCATGATGTGTTTCGCCAGCTTGGAGTCCCGGTCCTGGTCAGGGATGTCCCGCACCGGGAATATCAGGTCGAACCTGGACAGTAACGTGTCGCCAATGTTGATCTGTTCCGGGATAGGCTGGTACGGATCGAACCGTCCAAATTTTGGGTTTCCAGCTGCAAGAATACTGGTCTGACACTGGAGGGTTGCCTGAATGTTCGCCTTGGAGACGGAAATCTGCTGTTGTTCCATCGCCTCGTGAAGGCTGGAGCGGTCCTCGGGACTCATCTTGTCGATCTCGTCGATGGTTGCCAGACCCTTGTTCGCCAGTACCAGTGCACCGGCCTCCAGTGCCCAGGATTCCGTCATATCGTCCTTGACAACGGTCGCGGTAATACCGGCTCCGGTGGCGGACTTCCCGACCACGTACTTTCCTTTCGGTGCCAGTTCACCAGCGAACTTCAACAGCTGTGACTTACCGGTACCTGGTTCACCGATCAGCAGCATGTGCATATCTCCCCGTGTCTTGGTCCCGTCCGGTCGCTCCTTCCGGACACCGCCGAACATCTGGAGTGCGATCGCTTCCTTCACGCGCTGATGTCCGTGGATGGAGGGTGCGATCGAGTCCACGATCCGTTCGAAGATGTCGTCGAGTGCGGACAGTTCATGGATCTCCTCCTCTTCCTCTTCACTGATATCGATCTCTTCGAACTCACGCTGTACGGGTTTCAGATAGTTGCTTTCGATGTACAGGTCGTACCGTTTCGAATCCTTCTTCCGCGGCGCCTCCTGCAGGATGCCGTTCACGACCACCTGGTTCCCGGGCGTGATGTTCTTCTGGAAGTCCGGGTCCACCAGATCGTCCCGGAGATAGATGCTGATATCCTGCGGTTGTTCCGATCCCTTGATGCGCTGTGGATCTTCCTCGACCGTGATGAGCTGGACATCCACCATATCCTTATCCTTCTCCTCGAACCGGCGGTTTCCACAGTCACATTTGTACGGACTCTTCAGCTTCGTGGAGTCCTGCCGCTTGGTCACGATGTCACCGCAGGCACTGCACTCGAAGTCGGCGGAGATCACTTCCGGTCGGACCTCGGATGCACGTTTCACGATACCTTCGACCGCTGTCAGCTTCCCGAGGTGGTCGCTCCGCAGATCCCGGATCCTGACGTAATGCTGGTCCGGCAGATTCTCGAACCGGACGGTCAGATCCGTCTCCACCACACTCAACCGTTCCAGTGCCTCCTCGGTGGCTTCCAGGATGCGGTCAGGCTCCTCAACCGTTTTATCAGCAATATCAGGGTTGAACCGCTCCAGTTCATTGAAATCCACAACGACAGCCTTGTCGCCCTGGGACTGGATCTTCGCAAGCTTGTCCTCGTACGTCTCACGAAAGAACTCCTCAAACAGGTCAACATGCTCCCCGTACGGCATACCATTCATTTGGTGACTAAATCATAAAAGCCTGTCTACATCACATGAACCGCCTATACCGGTAAAAATACGGGTGTACGCAGGATAATAAGGAAAGGAGAAAAAAGAGGGAGGGGTGTCGTGCATCCCCCCAGGCAGTACAGGACAGGGTTACTCTTCCTCGCCTTCTTCTGAGAGCGCACCGATCTCCCGGAGATTGACCTTCAGCTTCTTGATACCTTCGATGACATCATCCTTGTGCTTTCC